>DATMYA010000078.1 GCA_035561135.1 Clostridia bacterium | reverse complement strand
CCTTCCACTTTCCTCGTCGATGCCTGTAATCTGGTATCCAGGCAGGCCCAGTATTGCCTCTGATCTGATCAAACGTTTCCTTTCAAGAATGTTTTATCAGTTCAGAGGTGGGGCCTGCCCCCATTGATGATCTAGAGCCCATGCTTGCTGGTGTCGATGTGCAGCAGCATCCCAGTCAGGTGGCCGACGGCCTCGAAATTTCAGAGTTGCGGTACGTGTTTCATACGATTCTCGGTGGAACCGGCGACCTGGCTACGTCATCAGCGTGCATGCCCAAGAGTTCAACAGTTTCAGTCGCAAGACACGCGTCCAAGTTTTGTGGCGGTGCACAATCTGCAACAAACCTCCTGATCGGTCCCCCTCCCCACTACTGATTCTCGGCGAAGAGCTCTCGAAGCTTGGCTTCCTGATCCTTCGACAAGTTCGTGGCAACCAGTTCAGGGTTCAGGTTCTTGAGTTCGGGCACGACCCGGTCGGCCACTGCATCCGCGGACAACAGGAACAACGCCGACGTGCCTGGGGTGATCTTGTCGCGCGCCTGCTTGATAAAGCTGTCATCGATTCCGATGTCGGTCAGAGCGCCAGCCAGGGCACCCGCCGCCGTGCCAAGCGCAAACCCAAGAAGCGGCAAGAAGAACAGGAAGCCGAAGAGAAGACCCCAGAACCCTCCTCCAAGCGCGCCCATGCCCGCCGTATCAACTGCCTGCCTTGTCTTGGGCCCTTTGCGCCCGACGGGCCAAGTGACGACCGCGGCATCAATAATTTGAATCAGTTGCTGCTGCTGCAACCCTCGGAGCTTGTTGAGCGCCTCTTCAGCCCCTTCAGCTTTATTGAACTTTACTACCGAGAGTGTCGCCATAATGCTACCTTCCTTTTGTATTTCCTGTCCGCGAGAGCGAAAAGCACGCCTGAACTCTAGAAACTAGAACTCCAGCAAACCCTGCTGGCCGTCATGCCAGCCTTGGTTATGCGCCAAGAAGCCAGACCATAGAAAGAGCTCCTGCGCCGGGAAACATTACCAACAGCACCCCAATGGCGATCGAGAGCGAACCGCTCAAGATCAGCAGCCACTCGTTGGAGAGTTCCTTGCGGAGTCGAATTGCCGCAACGATTTCAAAGATGCCGCGGGCGATCGCCCACGCGGCGATGACGAAGAGTAAGGCAAGGGCAGTTATATGCGGTTGTGATAGGGCGAACACCCCGATGGCAATTGCGAGAAGGCCGAATAGGAGCAGCGACCACCATCGGCCCCATCCCCCCACAATCACTGCCATGACCCCGTCAGCCAAGGCGAAGATGCCCCAGAGCAAAACCAACACGGCTAAGGTCAGGCCCGGCCAGAGGAATGCACAAAGGCCGAAAAGAACAGCGATGAACCCACGAACAGCCAGCACCCACCAGTTCCGGGAGATGCCTGCCAGAATCGTCAGGGAAGGCATAAGACAACACCTCCGCTAGGACCATAACTCTGGCCCCAGAAGTTGTCAAGATCAAGTTGTCAAGGATCTCTGAGGACCTCGGAGAATTAACATGAAATGTAACTGTCAGGATCACAGGGATTGCGTAATGGTACTTTCCATAGCGCTCGAGTTCGCTCGCCTGTACGACGTGCGCGCTCATACGGTGTTACTTACCGACCTGACTGCGACATGATGCTTCCTGAACGGCTCCCGTGTGTTTACATTCGGGACAACAAAGGGATGCCGAGGCCCTCGCGTTGCATTCAGCAGCACGGGCGCCGGCCGACATCGTAGTCCTATTTGTGCCTTGTAGCGCCACACCCGCCAGTGGATGTCTTCGCCGCAGCCACAGATCTCGGTGCAGTCCTCGCAACGCTCGCAGTTCCACATCAACGTCTCAAGCGTCGCCACGAATCGTGCGTGACGCAGACGAGGCCGAGTTCGATAATCTTTTCCGCCGAGTCTACCAGGTCTCGCCGACGGTGACGCCGGCATTCGCAGCTCGAGCAACGAGAATAATTTTGGAATTCGGATTAGTAAAGCCCTGGTGGACTCTCACTGATGTCCGTTCGTTGTGTGTTCGTTGTGGCAACTGGTAAGTACCGCGGGTGTCGGTTTTTTGAGAGCAAGACAGACACGCAGGCGGACTGGAGAGACTAAACAGACAACGCTGGTCCCGAGTTTCGACTGAACTGGACGCCTGGAGTCCGAATCGCCATTTCGGCATTTCGGTGTTCACCCCTGAGTTAAGCTGACGATCTGCTGCGGTTGCAGAGCAATCAAGTCCTTCGTCCTTTGGTCGTCGTTTGACTTGCTGAGGTGGGCGCAGTAGAATCCTGCCACTGGCATCATGGACGCCTGCCCGAGTAGTACGCCGGCGAATCTATGCCTGAGGAGAAATCATTCGTGCGATTCACTATTCTCGCAACATTCGTTCTGGCGCTGCCGCTGTGCGCCCAGGTGAAGTTCACGCAGGCGGCGCCGGACCGCATTCTTGTGGAGATCGGCGGGAAGCCCTACACCAGCTTTTATCTCGCCCCGGGCGGTAACAAGCCCTACGTCTGGCCGCTCTCGA
>DATMYA010000077.1 GCA_035561135.1 Clostridia bacterium | reverse complement strand
GATTATCTTCGGAGCTGTGCTATTGCTGGTCGGCGTGCTCCTGCTCGTTGCCGGACGCCTCAATCTGCCCATTGGACGGTTGCCCGGCGATATCACCTATCGCGGCAAGAACACGGTAGTTTACTTTCCACTCATGACGTCCATCGTCATCAGCGTCCTGCTGTGGCTGGTCAGCCACTTCCGCCGATAATCGCGGTCGGTCTCGAAGACCTGGGAGGTTCGGAGGCTACCTGCTTCTGAGAACGCTCAGATAGGGAGTGATAAATGGCATTCTCGAACGCGAAGACGCCATCATTACGGCGTGAACCTGGGGCACCAGGCGAAAGGCCGTTCGTACGTCATACCCCTGAGAACCGGGCTTACTTCTTCTTGGCCGCCCGTTGAGCGCGCGCTGCGGAGTTGGCCGCCACCGCGGCGCGGATGAGTTGCTTGAAGGCAGCTTCGTTGATCTTCTCCCCTTCGCGGAGGTCGATCGCACGCCGCGTGTTCCCTTCCAGGCTGGAATTGAAGAGCTTCTTCGGGTCTTTGATGGAGGCTCCGCGAAAGAAGGTGAGCTTCACGACCTGCTTGTACGATTCCCCTGTGCAGACGCCGCCGTCATGGGACCATACGGGGGTTCCCATCCATTTCCACTCCTCCTGGATGTCGGGGTCGGCTTCGTGGATGAGCTGACGGACATGAGCGAGGGTCTCTCCTCTCCAATCCCCCAGCTCTTGAATCCGCTTGGTGATGTTCGCTGCAGCGGTCTCGCCATTCGAACGACTTGTCGGCTTCATGTTCTCTCCGATCCTTCGTTTCGCCAGCCTGCCGGGTGTCCCAGGTTCGCGCCCGTAGTTGGCGCTAACCTGGGATATCTCCACTCTTTCGGGGAGACTTTACCAGCTTCGACGGACTTGGAGTAGTTTCCGACAGTACGCGTTTGGCGAGAATGAAGCTATCGAGGTTGAGCGGACAGCACCTGATCGAGAGGACAAAACAGTGGACCCGGTCGGGATCAAGAGTATCCTCATCCCAGGTTAACGCCGAACTGCACGGCGTCAACCTGGGGCACCGGGCGACATCGGACGAGTGCTGATTATCTTCGGAGCTGTGCTATTGCTGGTCGGCGTGCTCCTGCTCGTTGCCGGACGCCTCAATCTGCCCATTGGACGGTTGCCCGGCGATATCACCTATCGCGGCAAGAACACGGTAGT
>DATMYA010000076.1 GCA_035561135.1 Clostridia bacterium | reverse complement strand
CCATGAACAATCAGGGCGGGTGCGTGGATCTCGTCAAGCCGGTCGGTCCAGCCTGTAGGATCCCGAAGACATGCGTGATTGAACGGAGTCAATGGATTCGGTGTACGATCCCAGTCTTCCTGGGCCAGACCGCGGATGAACGCTTCGTCAAACGGATGTGCAGATCCGGTGAGCAGCCGCCAGGCGCCGACTTGGTATTCGAGAACGGCGTCTCGATCGGTCCAGTCGATTTCGGCCGCTTTCGCGTGGTAGGCCGGAACTCGTGGATCCATGGCGGGCATCGCCGGGTCCGCCAGCGCCAGGCGTAGCGAGGCAATCAGTGTCAGTGTCTTGACTCGTAGAGGCGCTTTCAGTGCGACCAACTGACTCAGGTATCCTCCGAGGGACATCCCAACGAGATGTGCGCTCTCGACGTTGTATGCATCAAGAACTGCGAGTACATCGTCGGCAAGCGTCTCAGTCGAGTACGCAGCTCCACCCGGGCCATAGCTGGTCGAGCGGCCGGTATCGCGGTGATCGTAGCGAATAACAAATCGCCCGTGGCCTGCCAGTTGAGCGCAGAATGAGCTGGGCCACCACACGCCGGATGCCATCGCACCCATGATGAGCAGTACGGCCGGCGCATTGCGATCGCCCACGCTTTCCGTGAACAGCGTGGCGTCGCCTACGGCAACGGACGCCTCGTTCATCGTCGGTTTCGAGTTCACAAGCACCATTCTCGCCGATTCAACGTATCACGCGCCGCTCGTACAGAGCCCCGTCAACCAATTATCGAAGGGTAATTAAGCTCCCTTCGTTAGGATTCGGAATGCGGGATCGCGCAGGTTTCAACGGCCACCCTGATTTTGATTCCCGCCGTGAACCTACTGATGCAATGAGAATCCGGACGGCAAAGCTGCCTCAAGATTGATTTGTTCTCCGGTGATGGGGTGGTGGAATTTCAGAAGTTGCGCGTGCAGGAAATATCCTCCATCGCCGGGGAGGCCGGGGAGATGTTCAAGAGGCTGGCCGGTTAAGCCGTACAGAGGATCGCCTACCAGGGGATGGCCGATGGATGCCAGATGGATTCTGACTTGATGAGGGCGGCCCGAATTTAGGCTTACCTCAAATGTTGTGGTGCTGGTGGTGCGTGAGATCACCTTTGCTAATGACTTTGACGGTTTGCCGCTTGGGTTGGCGGCCCACACGGAACCGATGCGCGGGTGCGGTACGAGGCCGATGGGTGTGAGGATTTCGTAGGCGTCGTGCTGTGCAATGTTTCGAGCCAGCGCCCGATAGATTTTTTGAATTCTGGGTGTGTTCCAGTTTGCGAACAGATTAGATGCCGCCTGCGGTGTTTTGGCGAAGAGGACGATGCCGGTGGTTGCTCGGCCCAACCGGTGGACACGGTTTGCATTGGGGGTTTGCTTTTGCACCAAGCACAGCAGAGTGTTCTCCATGAAGCCGCCGCCTGGAAGGGTGGGCAGCCCGCTGGGTTTGTTGACGGCCAACAGATGGGGGTCTTCATACAGGACTCCGAAGTGCTGAGGGGAGTCTGGTTCGATCCAGGGTGGACGGTTCCAGACAAGGGTTTGGCCTAAAGTGATCGATTCGCTTCCGGTGGCGGTGACGCCGTTGAGGGTGACTTCGCCGTTGTTCAGTTTT
>DATMYA010000075.1 GCA_035561135.1 Clostridia bacterium | reverse complement strand
GCGTTCATTTTTGCCGAGAGCCTTGTGAACTTCGGCTTGGTCAGGTTCGTCCTTGCCGCGTTCCGCGCATACTGCAACTCTCGGGGTCGCTTCTTTCTTCGTTTCACGGACTCCTCGTATACCATCTATTTGACCCACCACCTGCTGGTAATTGCGTTTGGACTACTGCTAATCTCTATCAACATCTCCATCTTTCTGAAGTTTGCCATTGTTTGCTTGGCGACCTGGGCCGTGACGTTGGCTTTTCATCATTTTGCCGTGCGGCGCAGCCGCTGGCTCGGGTTATTACTGAATGGGAAGACTTACAAACCTTCAAAGCTCCCAACCTCCACGATTGGAGTACCGCTGCCGGCGCAAGGCTACCCTCTAAGACCCGCGCGAAAGAGGGCCGCGGTTGCCCCTTCTCCAACCGTGGCGGGAAGCGATAGGAGCACGACGTAAGACTTGCCAGAGCGCCGGAGGATATGACAGCCGCTGAGCCGCTAGTGTCCTGAGTCAGAGATTCGTTTAGAAAGGCGCTCGACCTTGCCCAAGATCAGATCCGCGTCGGCCGTCCACACAAACGGTTTGGGATTTCTGTTGCGTTGATCCAAGTAGTCCAGCATTGCCTTCTCCAACGCTCGAACCGCCGTGTGGCTTCACGGGAGCGACGGTCTGCAAATGGCGGGAGCGAATTTCGCGTGGAGCGCCTGGAGGGTTTACTCGACGAACCGGACCGCGGTCGATCACCGACGCACGAGTCGAAGAGGTGATCACGAAAACGTTGGAATCGATGCCAGGGAACAGCACGCACTGGAGCACCCGCTTGATGGCTCAGAAGACGGGCCTCTTGCAGACCGTCATCGTGCGGATTTGGCGTGCTTTCGGATTGCAGCCGCATCGCGTGGAGAACTTCAAGTTTTCTAAAGACCCGCAGTTCGTCGAGAAGGTACGGAACATCGTCGGGTTGTACCTGAATCCTCCCGATCGAGCCGTGGTCCTGTGTGTGGACGAAAAGGGCCAGGTGCAGGCACTGAACCGCACTCAGCCAATTCTGCCGTTGGCGCCCGGTGTACCGGCGCGCCACTCGCATGACTACGAGCGACATGGAGTCACTTCGCTGTTTGCGGCCCTGGATGTGGCCAGTGGGGTCACCATCAGCAGTTCCTATCGACGCCCACCGGCACCAGGAGTTCCTGCGGTTCCTCAACGACATCGACGCGAATCTCCCCGGCGGTTTTGACGTCCATCTGGTGATGGACAACTACGGAACGGACAAGGTCAACAAGGTGACCCAAAACCCAGAAGTTGTACCAATTGAAATTGGAGATATCGTAGGCAATTGAGGTCCTCGGAGAGGGGAACGAGGAGGTTCGACATGCCGAAGAAGGGACACACCGAGGAGCAGATCATCGCCGCGCTGAAGGAGTA
>DATMYA010000074.1 GCA_035561135.1 Clostridia bacterium | reverse complement strand
GGCTTCCACTTCCTGAATCGCCTTCTCGCTGAACTGCGGCCAAGGCGGCAGTTTCGTCTTGACGGCCTTCTCTCCGCCGTTGATTGCCAGGGTCTCTCTCATGTCGGTATTCTCCTCGTCTCTGTCCGCCGATCTGCGGTTATTAGTTTATATCACAAAATTATCCCTTCGTGCCGGAAATCGCATCTTTCGCGCAACCGCAACTACTACCGGACGGGGTTAAGGTACGTCAACGGCGGGCCCGGTCGGCGGGCGTGAGCACACCTCCTGCGCCTATATATCCGCGGTGCGCTTGCAGTAGCAGGCGCGTCGCGGTTTCGACGAGCAGTTCGCCCGTCCCCGGCGCGCCGCGAGTATTGATCGCCTCGTACCCTCCTTCTGCGTACCCCTTTCGGTTTGGCACGTAGCGGATCCAATCGCTGCTGAGCGAGTGGACGATGGTATTCGGGAAAGGAGAAGCGTTCTTAATCGCGAGCCCCAGTTCCACGAAGATCTCGCCGGGGAGACCGACCCACGCCAGTTGATTGCCTATGGCGATCACCTGAACTTCCACCTCCCGTGGACGGCCGTCCCGCTTCGCAGTATCGAGAATCCGCTGCATCCACATCTGTTCCAGGAATGTTGGCGGGTTCGGCCCGGCCCTACGGCTCCGAAGTTCCTCGGCGCGCTCCACGTCACCTGATTGCAGGATTGGAAGCGGCAGCTTCACTGCCTCTCGTCCCGTTCGTAACGTGGCAACGTCCATTCGCTCCAGATGCTTGTAGGTTCTCAGTACCTCGCCCGCCAGCACGGCGCCGATCCGCGCCCCTTCTTCGTATCCCTTCTGCGGCTCCGGCGAGCGCACATCGATGTGGTTGATATTCCCCGCCGTGCCGATGCTGAAGACCGTCAGCATGTCCGGCCCCTTGGCTTGGGCGAGGATCTTCGCGAGCGTATATGCATAATCGGCGGATACCTGCCTTCCGCCGACGGTGTCCAAGTGCATAGCGAAGTTCACCAGCGTTGCAATGGGCCGCCCTTCCGGCGTGTCGAAAAGGACCACGGCGACCTCTGGGTCAATCGGACCGAGGGGCCGGACGATGTTCGGGTTCATCTTGCCCGGGTTCATCTTCGCGGCGCCGTCTTTCATGAGAAACCTGCGGTTGAAGCTCAGCGTAGCCTCATGTCCCTTGGCCGTCCAGACGCGCGCCGGCGCGAGCTTCCCGTATGCCTCCGCCACCGCCTCGCCGATGCGCAGGGGCAGTGCTTTGCGATAGCCCTGCATCGGCTCAGGTACGCCGTTGTCGGGCATCCAGATCGCCAGATCAAACGCGGTATGCGTGTGCGTAGTGCTGATAATGACGCGCTCGCCGGGAATGCCTGTCTTCTGCCGAATGACAGCTCGCGCTTCCTCGACAGCTTCGTTAGCGATTACGGCCAGATCGCACACCACCAACGCAGCGGCGGTGCCTTCCCTTTCGAAGACAAGAGCCTTCGCGTGCAGATCGTCGTGCACGCGTTCCGGCCCGCCCGGCCAACCCGTGGGCGGATTGATCACTGCCCGCCCGGCTCCCACCCGCAATTCGCCGCCCCACCCGAGTGCCACGACCAGCGGCAGCATGATTAACGCTCTCATCTACCCTCCTCGGTTCGAAACTTTCAAACCATATCACGTATAAGAACAGGAGAGTACGGCGATTCCTGTTCGGCGCCGGCGACCGGGATGCCCCCCGCCTAGGCCTTTTTTCTGCTCCCTGCCGATGCTGGCTTGGGCTTGATGAACACCACGTCGGCTCGCGTGATCCAGCCCGATCGCAAATCCACCCGGAACCAACCCTCACCGTTTTTCTCGTGGAAGCGGGTGGGCGATCGCTTTCCGAACTCCTTAAGATCGTACTGCGCCCAGGTCTTTCCCATATCCGTGGAAACGATGAAACCCGTATCCAGTGGCGAGGCGGGAGCACAATGCGAGGCCAGCATCACACTATCCTGAATGATCATATTTCCGGATTCGACCTCCGGATTGAACAGAAGAGTGTGCTTCTCGGGATTCTTAAGATCCGCGGGGTCGCACCGGAATATGCCGCGGTCGTACGGCTTGGGGCCGTTCGAGTCGCTGATCCAGTAGAGCTTCCCATCCACGAAGTTAATGCCGCCGCACTTGTACCGCGAGTTGGAAACGTCGGACAATAAGACCTTCCAATTCCACTTGTCTTTTTTCGCGTCATAAGTGCCTCGCAGCCAGTGGCACTCATGCCCGAATCCGCGAGTCCCATCTCCCGTGCAGGAATAGAACGCATTTTCGACTGGGTTGTATGCCACCGTGTGCACATGGCGGCAGATGACCGGGTTGTTGGGGTTGCCCAGCAGCGTGCCACCCTTTCCGCCACCCGGTGAACCATTATCTCCAAAGAAGGGATTCTGTCCGAAGCTGTAGGCAATCTTCACGGTCCGCCCGCTGTCCGTCGAGTAGTAGATGTTCAGAGGGGTCGCACCGCCTACGACGTTGCAGTAGTTCCCCCACACCATCATTTCCTCGCCGTTGACGTCCCACGAAACTACGCCTGGGAGCGTGTGGAAGTACCAGCCGGGAAGTTCCGGGTTTTTGGGTGTGTGCGGGATGTAATC
>DATMYA010000073.1 GCA_035561135.1 Clostridia bacterium | reverse complement strand
GGCTTCCACTTCCTGAATCGCCTTCTCGCTGAACTGCGGCCAAGGCGGCAGTTTCGTCTTGACGGCCTTCTCTCCGCCGTTGATTGCCAGGGTCTCTCTCATGTCGGTATTCTCCTCGTCTCTGTCCGCCGATCTGCGGTTCATAGTTTATATCACAAAGATCCGGTGTTCCGAAGAATGGAAACGGAAGCTAGCGGTAATGTTGCGCCCACCCAACGCCGCCTCGTATATGTGATATTGTGCTTGCGAACTTAAACCCGGAGGTGTCATCTATGGACGTCAGAACAAATCGCCGATCGTTCCTGATCGGCTCGGCGGCGAGTCTCGGTGTACCCCTTGTGAACGCCGCGGAGGGTAAGGAACTCCGCGCCGCGTTCATCGGCGTCGGAAATCGTGGTTTCTCGTTGCTGCAACAGACGTTGCGCCAGGAGAATGTCGCGGTGGTGGCGGTCTGCGACACGAACCCGGATAAACGCGACAAGGCGCTGGGAGCCGCCGGCAAATTTCATCCCCAGTCCTTGACGGAATGGCGGAAAGTGATCGACCTCAAGGAGGTCGATGCCGTCTTCATTGCCACACCGTGCGACCTGCACGCCGAAATGGCAGCGGCCGCGCTAACGGCCGATAAGTACGTCTACTGTGAAAAGCCGCTCGGCATCTATCCCCAGGAAGTGGACAAGGTGCTCAAAGCCTCACGGCGCTCGAAGGCCTTCCTTCAGATCGGGCAGCAGATGCGGTATTGGCCCTGGCTCGCGGGATCAATTCCCCACATCCACAGCGGCATCGTCGGGAAGGTCCTGATGGTGAAAGCTCAGCGCCACAGCACGCCGCGTGGAAAAGAGACGCTGCCCGAATGGTACTTCGACGTGAAGCGCTCGGGTGACCGCATTGTGGAGAACGGCGTCCACAACCTGGATGTCTGCAACTGGATTATCGGCAGCCGCCCGGTGGCCGCGTTCGGTTACGGAGCCGTCTACATGAACGACCCGAAGCCGCCCGGGACCGAGTACATGGATGCATATAGCGTCATGTACCAATACGAAAACAACGTGAACCTCACGTATAGCGAGGCAGTGATCCATCCGCGTGGCCTGAAAGAGTTGTCGAACGGCCAGTGGTACGTGGTCTTCGGAGACAAGGGCGCGGTCACGATCAAGTCCCGCTCCGGCCTGTTTTATGAGATGCAGGCGACGAATGAACCTCGGGAATTGCTGACTCCACCGCAGCAGGACGTGAAGGAAAATGCCGTAGGCGAGTTCTTTAACGCGATTCGCGAAAGGCGGCAGCCGTTCGCGAACATTTCAGTGGCCGCCAACGCCGCCCTCACCACGATGATGGGACGCGAAGCTATTTACAAGCGCAAGATGGTGACCTGGAAAGAACTGGGCGTTACCGTATAGTGAACCGGCCGGCCGCCGAGCGCTACGCTGCGGCGGCCGGCCGTAACCGTGTGCCGCATTCCACGGCCCACGCCAGGAGTTCGTCGCGCCTAGCCTGCCAGCGCGTAGATCTTATCCACCACCGCCGACATTTTGTTGATCTGCTCCGGATCGTTGGGATCGTAGCCGTATTCCGGTGAGAGCCAGCCGCGATAGTCGACCTTGACCAAGGCGTCGATCACTTCTTTCCAACTCGCGTCGCCTTCCATCAGGGGCACGAATTTGTTCGTCTGGACTTTGAAGTCTTTCAGGTGCACCCGTTTGATGCGCGGGCCGAGGGTGAGGATCCAGTCCTGCGGGTACCCGAACTGCATGACATTGCCGATATCGAAATGCGTTTGCAGCCACGGGCTGTGGAACTGGTCCACGAAGGCACGCATTTCCAGGGGGCTCAGCAGGAACTTGTTCCACACGTTTTCCATCGTGAGGATTACCTTCGCCTGCGCGGCGTGGGGTATCGCCTTCCTCAGTTCTTCGCTGGTCCGCTTCCATGTGTCATCGTAGCCGTACATGAGCTTTGCGCCGCCGCCGACGCGCGACGGAACCAGCAGAATGGTGCCGCTGTTGAGGGCATGGCTAATGTCGATGGACCGCTTGATGACATCGACGCCTTGGGCACGGACGGCGGGGTCGGGATGGTTAAGCGGGCATTTCGAGAACGGGCTGGAAACCGAAATAGTCACGATGGTCACGCCGGCATCGCGGGCCGCGGCCGCAATGCTCTTCAGTTCCTTGGGAGAAGTCTCCAGCGTCAACTTTTGTCCCATCGTGATCTCATATCCGTCAAAACCGGCGCGCTTGACCTGGCGGAAGGCCTCGTCCAGCGGCACCGGGCGCGGAATGATACCGTCACAAATACTCTTCTTGAAACGCCCGCCGGAAGCTTGGGTGGGAGATGCATGGCCCGGCAACGACGTAGCTGCCGAGAGCGCGATGAAATCTCTGCGATTCATGATTTGCCTCGCCGAGAATTCTATCACGACGGCCGTTTTCAAATCGCCAAGATTGAAGGGTGGTTGTCGTTAACTCGTCAAGATGTCCGCTTTAATTAACAGACGATCTGTCCGGTTTGCGGTTTAAAGGGCGCGGCCGTCAGGCCGCCGCCTTGGGTTTGGCTTTTGCCTTTGACAGGGCACGAGCCGTGGTCGGCGCGGTGGAAAAGTGGGAATCTCGCGCTTTATGCGAGATTTCCAAGGGAGGGTGGGAGCCGGTGAAAACCTGCTTTTGGTTTTCGCCGGCTTCCATGCTCCCGCCTTTTCCACGGCGCGGTTCGGTTTTGGGCTTCTCGAGCGGCTCGCCGTTGCTGCTGAACCGCCCCACCACATGTGGGCCGTAGCGGATCGAAATCGTGCCATCCAGATGCTCGTGGATAGTCACAGTGCTTCCCGCCAGCGTGTGTCGGAACCGCGTTTTCTCGATTTGCCAGTTTCGGCTTCCAATCGCCACCGTGTTGTCTTTGGCCACGACGCGCTCCGTCTGAACCGTAAACACCCAGTTCAGGTCCGTCCGGCTCGGCCGCCGAAACGCCGTCCCCTTCTC
>DATMYA010000072.1 GCA_035561135.1 Clostridia bacterium | reverse complement strand
TCCACAACCCACTTAAAGCCACACGGATGGTTTTCGGCTGGGTTACCGCCCATGATCAACATCATGTCTGTGTTCTTGATGTCGACCCAGCCGTTGGTCATTGCGCCGCGTCCGAATGTTGGTCCCAAACTTGAGACCGTGGGTCCGTGTCAAACACGTGCCTGGTTTTCCAGGCACGTCACCCCCATCGCACGCATGGTCTTCACGATCAGGTAATTGAATTCGTTCGTATCGGTGCAGCCCCCTGAGAAGGCCATCGACTCGAAACGATTCACGGTTTTTCCGTTTGCATCCTTCTCCACGAAAGACGCGTCGCGTGTCTTCTTTGTCCAGTCGGCGATCTCGTCAATAGCCTGATCCCACGAGATGTACTCCCATTCGCTGGAGCCGGGACGCCGCACCTGCGGCCGAAGCAAACGCCGGTCGTTCACGATGTCCTGCAACAAAGACGATCCTTTAGGACACAGCGTTCCGCGGTTGATGGGGTGATCGGGGTCGCCTTCAACGTGAACGACGTGAGGCGTTACATTCTTCGCGCCATCTCCCATCGTGTGAATGATGACTCCGCAACTGACCGAGCAATACGGACACGTGCTTCGCGTCTCAGTCGTCCTTGAAATCTTGAAAGCTGCCGACTGGGCATAGAGTGGCTGGAGGTCGAATCCGAAAATCGAGACACCGATTCCTCCGACAACCCCAGTTTTCAGGAATGAGCGGCGAGAGAGTTCCATGGTTCCCCCAATCGCTGAATCACAACTTCGAAAAGCACCCCAGAGGTGAGCACCCCGGAACAGTGGCGTTGGGTGCGCCACCTTACAAGTGTGGGAGACATTACATCCGATTGAAAGCAACTGTCAATTTCAGCTCCGAATTCGGCACAATCCGATTTGTATCGGAGTTCTGCTGGTTAAAAACCGAGCAGATTGGGAGTGATTTTCGTGTACCCCTGCTCCGCTGCCCAAACATCGAGCGCCGACAAAGCGACCTCGTCGACCACAGGTACTGCACGGCCATCCACGCTAAGGTCGACGCTTTTCAGGTAATGTTTGCAGGTATCACAGGCTTCCACGCGCATGTGGGAGAACTCCTCGGCAGAGAAGCGAGGCAACTTATCCTCCTCTGTTTCTTCACACCATGGACAGACGACCCGGCGATATTCCCACTCAGTCAGGCAGAAGGAACATTGCAGCCGGCGCTTCGCGCCATCGCCTTCCGGACGCAGGACCGCCAACTGCGGAAGAGAGTCGCACAAGGTACAGCGGTTCGCGGTCGCCAGCTTCTCGGGATATTGTTGGGCCAGGTTCTCCGCTATTGGCTGGAGGATTACCCGGGGGAAGAACCACTCTGGGCCGCCGTACGCGAGAGCAGATGGCTCCGCATTCGAGAATCGAACAGTCGCTGCCAGAGTGTCGCGCAGGTATCCCATGCCTCGCCTCCGCATCTCCTGCGCCACAGAGGCAAGAGTTGTGGGACCATGCCGCTCCGTAATGTCGAAGAGGACGCCCGCGTGGGGGAGCGCAAGCTCGATGTCGATCTGCTGCCGCAACGGTATTTCGGAACGAAACTGTGTACTGCATTCAGCCGCATTGCAGGCAATGCGTGACTGCAGGTCGAGCACCTGCAGGTAGAAACTCAGCAATTCTTCGGACGAGGCGTGCTCTCCTCGCAATCGGATTGCGCGTTCGGTACGTTGTGTCCAGTCTGTGGACGTTTGTTTTTGCATCGCTCCAATCCGCTCCTCTTTCAGACACTTCAATCGCAACGCTCGCTCTCGCACTCAAGATTCGCGCTTTCGTACCGTGTGAACTGTCAGCACGGGGCAAGCTGCTTGGGCGACCACTGCGTAGGCATTATCCGGCAGGTGTGCAGTCCAAGCTTCTTCGCGGCGCACGTCCATCACGAGCAGATCGGCCGGAAGTTCATGCGCGACCGCGATGATCATACTCGTGGGCGATTTGCTGAACTCTATGCGGCAGTTAGCGGCTGCCGCCAACTGTGCGTCTCCGGGGATCAGACCTGCGACCAGTTCCCGGCATTCCGCCTCCCGTTCGAGGCTTGGGCGTGCAGGTGTGTCTTGCGCCATTACGTGCAACAGGGTAAGCGTTGCCCCGTTCTTCTCCGCAAGAGAAACAGCGTAGTCGAGTGCACAGTGAGACTCCTCGAGCGGATCGACTGCGTAGAGAACATTCCTCAATTTTCCCGGTAACGCAATGTCGTGCGTCTTGGGCCCGATTGTCAGGACGGGACAGTCGGCTTCGCGAAAGATCGCCTGCGCAACCGAACCTAATACAAGCTTCTTCAACCCCGACCTGCCGTGCGTCCCCAGTACGATCAGGTCAACATTCTCCACCGCCATCAGGGTCTTCACGACCTCCGGCACGTCGCCGTATTTGAGCCAAGTTTTGTACTGGATTTCGTTCAGCCGCTGCGCCCATGATTGCAGTTGCTCTTCAGCGGCCTGCTTTTCGCGTTCAATGTCGTCAGGCAGCGACTGCGGCGAGAGCAACTCGTTGGGAATCCCGGGGCGTATAACGTGCAGCAGGTGAATGGTCGAATCATAGCGCTGAGCGATTTGTGCGCCGTAATCCAATGCTTTTGCGGAATATTCGGAGAAATCGGTGGCGACGAGAATATTACGCAGGGAGACTCGTGCTCCAGTTGTGACTGCGCTCATTAGGCCGCCTCCAGTACCTTCTGCATCCACATAGCTTGCTGCGTCTTCACGGCTTAGAGTGCACCGGTGCCCGATACGTTTCGTTGGCCGAGACTTCACCGGCTCCAGTTAGATGATTTCCGGGACAAGTTGGACAGTAACTATCTCTGCGGCGCTCTGCCTATTTGTGGGTCATCTCGCTTTGGCCAGCGAGTACTACGCGCTCCACGAGCCGGCGCGCATGTGTGGGGCAACAATCACAGGGCTGCGTGACTTTCACGACACGCCTGCGTTATAATTCAGAAGTTAAGACTATGCGGATCTGGCACAAGTTCGTTTCTGCAAGCCTGGTGCTGATGGCATTATTGTTGCCATCGCTCTCTTTGGGCGTTTGTTCGCCAGTCGCCGCCAGTCCCATGCACTGCCCTCCGGATTGTCCGATGATGGCCGAAGGGGCACAGCAGCACGGAACTGAGCTGAGTGCAAATGAGGCTCCACCCTGCTGCACGGTAAGAAGCTCGCACACCGCTCCGGTTACGGAATCCAGCATCACGCCTCCCGTCGTGGCGGTTGTGCCGTCCTTGGTTGTAGTGGAGTTCAGCCAGCCCACTATTCCTGAGACTGCGCACGATGTGGACACCTCCCCACCGGTGCTCACAGGCTCTCAATCTCTCCTCTGCACTTTTCTAATCTAGCTTTTCTTCTCGCGTAGCGACCTGCACAGGTTCGTTTGTGCCTGTGCGTCCACGGTCTTTTCAACGAGAAGAGAAGGATCATGTTCCGAAAATTATTGTTCGCATTCCTTTTTACTGCGGCAATTGCCGGAGTGGCGCAGGAGCCGCAATCGCCTGTTTCAGGCAGTAGTGCGTCGTCCATGCAACCGCTGACTCTGGACGATGTAGTCCGCGAAGTAATCACCTCCAATCCTGCAATCGCAGGCGCACGCAACACGGTCGAGGCACAGCGCCGTCGCGTTGTACAGGCTGGCGCGCTCCCCGATCCTAGTCTCACCGTCTCCTGGATGGGCGACCCAGTGCCGTTCAAGACGATGAGCATGGACCCATCCAGCTATCGCGGCCTCACAGTCATGCAGATGTTCCCGCTGGGCGGGAAACGTGAATTGCGGAGGGAGATGGCGCGCAAGGAAGTTGGCGCATCCGAGGCCGACCAACTGGCGACTGTCCGTCGACTCACAGCAGAGGCGAGAGCGGCCTTTTATGAGTACTTCTACAACGACAAAGCGCTGGGAATAACAAATCGCAACAAAGCTCGTCTGAACCAGATCGCCGACATTTCCGAAGCTCGTTATAAGGTCGGAAAAGCGATGCAGCAGGATGTTCTGCGAGCGCAGGTTGAGGTGTCGATGCTGCTGCAACGCTCCGTCGCGCTCGAACAGCAGCGCCAGATTGCCGCTGCCCGCCTGAATACGCTCATGGGGCGGCCGATGGACGCACCACTACCTCCAGCGGCCGAAGTCCAGAAGGATGCGCTTCCAGACCTCTCGGTCCTTGCTCCCGCTGCGGAAGCAAACGACCCGATGCTGAAGCGCGAGCAGAGCATGGTGGATCGCAACAAGGTGGCGATCACCATGGCCCGAAAGGAATACGTTCCTGATCTTTCGGCCGGTTACATGTACCAGCAGCGATCAATGATGCCCGACATGCATGGCCTGCAGTTCACGATCAACCTGCCCATCTTCTACAAGTCGAAGCAGCGCGAAGCAATTGCACAGGCGAAGCAGGAACTCTCCGCGGCCGAGCGAAGCCGGGAAGCGAGGCACCTGGAACTCAGCTACGAGTTGAAGCAAATGTACGCAATGGCGGTAAGCGCGGACAAGATGCTGGATTTATACGACGAGGCGATCATCCCGCAGGCGGAGCTCGCACTTCGTTCTGCACAATCGTCGTACTCGGTCGGTACCGTTGACTTCCTCACCGTGGTAACGAACTTCTCGACCATCCATGGCTACCAGATCGACTACTACCGCCAACTCGCGGACTACGAAATTGCGCTGGCCCGCATTGAGGCACTCACTGGCGATCTGACCCAAGTTATTAGCAAGGAGGCAAAGTAATGCAACGCCATTCTAAGAAGATCCTTCGTGTAACCGCGGTACTGGCCGTGGTGGTTCTGGTCGCGATCGTGTTTGTTGGTGGGCGGGTTCTGAAGACGAGGACTACAAGCGCGCACTCAGACCACCAGGCTCAAAGTGGCGAGCGCAAAGTCCTGTACTGGTATGACGCAATGAATCCCCAGAACACGTATCACAAACCGGGGAAAGCTCCTGACGGGATGGACCTCGTCCCGAAGTACGCCGAAGCAGAAGCCGTAGCGGGCGACAAAAAGATTCTGTACTGGTATGACCCAATGCACCCGAACTACAAGTCCGACAAACCTGGCATCGCGCCTGATTGTGGCATGGATCTGGTGCCAATGTATGAAGGCCAGGGCGGTGTTGAGAACGGGATGATAAAGGTAGCGCCGGAGCGTCAGCGTGCGCTTGGCGTCCGGACATCGCAAGTTGAAGAACAGGTAATTTCACGCACCGTTCGCACCTCCGGCCAGATTGTGGCAGACGAGACGCGCATCGCGCATGTCCATGTGAAGACTCCCGGGTGGATCGAAAACGTCTATGTCGACTTCGTGGGACAACTCGTCAAGAAGGGACAGCCGCTGTTTACGATCTACAGCCCTGACCTTGTCGCAACTCAGGAAGAGTATCTGATCGCCAAACGCGGACAAGAGTCGCTCGGAAACTCTCCCTACCATGACGTGGCACACAGCTCCGAGTCACTGTTGGCTTCCTCGCGTCAGCGACTCCGCTTCTGGGATTTGAGCGAAGCTCAAATTAAGCGCCTGGACGAGACAGGGCAGGTGAATAAGACAGTCACTGTCTATTCGCCAGTAACGGGCTATGTCACGGATCGGAAGGCATTTCCACATATTGCCGTAAATCCGGACACGGACATCTACACAGTCGCTGATCTCTCGCGGCTCTGGGTTGTGGCGGATGTGTACGAGTCTGAAATGCCGTATGTGAAGGTTGGCCAGCCAGCAACGATCACTCTGAGTTACATCCCAGGCAAAACCTATAAAGGTCGCGTCACCTACAGCTATCCGATGCTTGATCCGGCGACGCATACCGCGAAGGTACGGATCGATGTAGCGAATCCCGGCCTGATGCTGAAGCCGAACATGTTCTCTGATGTGGAGCTTCAGATCACCTATGGGAAGCACGTCATTGTCCCGCAGGAAGCGGTGTTGAACAGCGGCAAGATGCAAACCGTCTTCGTCGTCCACGACGGCGGAAAGTTTGAGCCTCGCGAGGTGACGGTCGGTCCGACTGTGGATGGCAATACGATCATCGAGTTCGGACTGGAAAAGGGCGAAACGATTGTAACTTCCGGGAATTTCCTGCTCGATTCGGAGAGCCGGATGAAGTCCGCTGTTGGCAGCGAGCAACCACGGTGAGGAGCGTAACCATGATGAGCCAATTACTAAACCGTCTGTTCACCAGGCCAACGTTCTCCGGCGTACCTCGGAGGTGGACCCGTGATTAACAAGATCATCCAACTCACTGCCGATCACAAGTTCATGGTGCTGATGCTTGTCGCAGTGGCATCCGTGTTTGGCTGGCACTCGATGCGGAACACCAAGATCGATGCCATTCCCGACCTCAGCGATACGCAGGTCATCGTGTACGCGAAGTGGGATCGTAGTCCGGACATCATCGAGGACCAGGTCACATATCCGATTACTTCCGCACTGCTCGGAATGCCGAAGGTGCGGGACATCCGAGGCTTTTCGGATTTCGGATTCTCATACATCTACATCGTCTTCGAGGAAGGTACTGACATTTATTGGGCGCGCTCCCGCACGCTCGAATATATGAACTCGGTGACGCCGCGACTGCCAAAGGGCGTCAACGTTGAACTGGCAAAGGATGCGACCGCTGTTGGCTGGGTCTATCAGTATGCCCTGGTCGATGAGACCGGCCAGTACAGCCTGGAGCAGATGCGTAGTTATCAGGACTGGTATTTGCGGTATGCGCTTCAGGCAGTGCCAGGGGTCGCCGAGGTCGTTCCGGTCGGCGGATTTGTGCGCGAGTACCAGGTCAACATTGATCCCAACCGCCTGCTCGCCTACAAGCTGCCGATCAACATGGTGTCGGAGGCAATCCAAAAGTCGAATAACGACGTCGGAGGCCGGCTTGTCGAATTCTCGGGCCGCGAATACATGGTACGCGGCAAGGGCTACATCAAGTCGCTCGATGACATCGGCAATATCGTCGTGATGACGAATCCGCAATCCGGCACGCCGGTGCGGGTGAAGGACGTTGCAACCGTAACGTTCGGTCCCGAGATGCGCAGAGGCGTGGCGGACCTCGACGGACGCGGCGAAGTCGTTGGCGGCGTCGTCATCATGCGCTTCGGCGAAAACGCTCAGAAGGTGATTGAGCGCGTAAAAACCAAGATCGCCGAGGTGCAGCCGACACTTCCAAAGGGCCTGACACTGGTCACTACCTATGACCGTTCTGACCTGATTGATCGATCAATCGACAATCTCAAGCACACGCTCGTAGAAGAATTGATCATCGTCAGTGTCATCATCCTGATATTCCTGTGGCACTTCCCTAGCGCTGCAATCCCGATTATCACGATCCCGATCACGGTTCTACTTGCATTCATCCCGATGCAGATGTCGGGGATGACTGCGAACATCATGTCGCTGGGCGGAATAGCCGTTGCAATCGGTGCCATGGTAGATGCCGCGGTAGTTGTCGTCGAACAGACTCACAAGAAATTGGAACACTGGGAGGCCGAAGGTCGAAAGACCGACTACAAGGAAGTGATCGTGTCGGCAGTGAAGGAGGTTGCCGGCCCTAGTTTCTTTGCGCTGCTGGTGATCGCCGTTTCGTTCCTGCCGGTCTTCGCGCTGGAAGGACAGGAAGGCAGGATGTTCAAGCCCCTGGCCTTCACGAAGACTTTCGCCATGATTATTGCCGCTGTTTTGGCAATCACCCTCGACCCTGCCATGCGGCTGATTTTCACGCACATGAAGCAGTACGACTTCAGTCCGAAATGGCTGTCGCGAATCGCAAATGCCGTTCTGGTCGGCAAGATTCACAGCGAAGAAAACCATCCGATCAGCCGTCCGCTGATGAAGCTATACCATCCGGTGGTCGAGTTTGTTCTCGAATACCGATGGTTGACGATAGGCGCGGCCGTTTTGTTGATGGTAATCACGGTCCCTGTTTACTCGAAACTCGGCTCGGAATTCATGCCGCCGCTCGATGAAGGAACCTTGCTATACATGCCGACCACGTTGCCTGGCGTGTCGGTCGCGGAAGCGACCGGCATACTGCAAGAGCAGGACCGGATTCTAAAGAGCTTTCCTGAGGTCGAGCGGGTCTTCGGCAAAGCGGGGCGAGCGGAAAGCGCCACAGATCCCGCGCCGTTCTCGATGATGGAAACCACCATCGCTCTGAAGCCGCACGATCAGTGGCCCAAGCGGAAGCGCTGGTATTCCGATGCAGCGCCTGATTGGTTACAGGGAGTGCTGCGACGCTTCTGGCCCGACCACAAAACAACCGATGAATTGATCTACGGTGCCGGCGGACTCAATGAGGCACTGACATTTCCCGGCGTGGCGAATGCCTGGACGATGCCCATCAAGGCTCGCATCGACATGCTGACAACAGGTGTGCGAACACCAGTTGGCGTGAAGGTGCTCGGTTCCGACCTGGCCGAAATCGAGAAGATAGGCCTGGAGGTGGAAGCGGCGCTAAAGAACGTCCCTGGCACGACCAGCGCCTTTGCCGAGCGCACCACGGGCGGCTACTTCCTGGACTTCGACTTGAGGCGGGATCAGCTTGCTCGTTATGGATTAACCGTTGATGACGCGCAAATGGTTTTGATGTCGGCCATCGGCGGCGAACCAATCACGACCACCGTTGAGGGACGCGAGCGGTATCCGGTGAATGTTCGCTACCTGCGCGATTACCGGAGTGACGTTCAGTCGCTCGAACGCGTACTGGTCGCGACACCCTCGGGCGCTCAGGTTCCTCTCGGCCAAATCGCCACCATCTCGATGAAGAGCGGTCCGGGAATGATTCGCGACGAGAATGGACGCCTCAGCGGGTACGTGTACGTAGACGTCGCTGGCCGCGACATCGGCAGCTATGTGCAAGACGCTCGCAATGCGGTCCAGCAAAAGGTGAACGTTCCGGCCGGTTATCAACTGGTGTGGAGCGGACAGTACGAATCCATGGAACGCGTGCGAGAAAAGCTGAAGCTTGTACTGCCGATCACGTTGTTCATTATCTTCCTGCTGCTATATGCCAATACCGGCTCGACGGTGAAGACGATGATCATCCTTCTCGCAGTTCCGTTCTCTGCGATTGGTGCGGTCTGGCTGCTGTACTTGCTTGGCTACAACATGAGCATTGCCGTTTGGGTTGGCCTCATCGCTCTGCTTGGTGTCGATGCCGAAACGGCGGTATTCATGCTGCTCTATCTCGACCTCGCTTATCACGAGGCCCGAGACAAGGGACGGCTGAACAGTTGGGACGACCTGCGCGAGGCAATCGTTCATGGTGCCGTGAAGCGCCTCCGCCCGAAGATCATGACCGTTGCCTGCATGTTCTTTGGACTTCTACCGATCATGTGGTCCACAGGAGCGGGCGCCGACGTAATGAAGCGAATCGCCGCTCCCATGATTGGAGGAATCCTGACCTCGTTCATCATGGAACTGATCGTCTATCCCCCGGTCTTCGCGATCTGGAAATGGAACTGGGAAGTTAAGCCGGCAATCGCCAGTCGTACCCAGGTGCCGGAAGAGCTGCATGTTGGTTGAGTTAGGCGTTATCGATTACGAACATAAACAACGAAGGAGCTAATTTTGAAAACGAAATATTTTGCCCTCGCTACTCTCGCGTTTGCTCTCAGTCTCTCCGGATTCGCTTCCGAGGCAACGTTCACCGGTGTGCTCACGGACGATATGTGTACGAAGAAGCACATGATGCCCGGCAAAACGAACGCCGAGTGTGTTCGTGAATGCGTGCAGCATGGAGCCAAGTATGTTGTCGTCTCCGGTGGCAAGGTCATCGAGCTAAAGGGAAACCAGGAGCAGTTCAGCGAGCTTGCCAGCAAAAAGGTCACTGTAACCGGAAACCTCGCAGGCAAGGCTCTGACGGTCACGACGATTAAAGCAGCTCAATAGTTTGGAAGCGGGTGCGCTACCGCACCCGCTTGCACTTCCCCGCCCTCGTGAGATTTTGGAACTTTGGCGCCTGGCATCGCACGTGGCCGGCCCGCATTGACAAGGAGAACGGATGTCTAATCGCACCGACAAACGCGAACAGTTTTCTTCAACGACTTCTAGCAAGTCACGCTGGCTTGCTTTATCTATCGGCGCGGCGATTGCGATAGCTCTAATTGCTTACGTCGTACTAGCGGGCCCGGCGTCCTCGGCGTCATCGACGCCCAAGGTAACTGCCCAGAACGGAATCGTTCGTATCCCGTTGGCACAGATCGGTCCAACAGCGTCATTCTTCGAATACCAGACAGAGAAAAACACGAACGTTCGCTTCTTTGTTATGAAGAGTTCCGATGGCGTATACCGCGCCGCGGCCGACGCCTGCGAGGTCTGCTACCGAGACAAGCAGGGATACCAGCAGCAGGGCGACGACATGGTTTGCAGGAAGTGCGGACAGCATTTTGCATCGAAGGACGTAAACGAGGTAACGGGCGGATGTAATCCGAGCGCAATTCATCGCACGATTCAGGGCGATAGCCTGCTGATCGCCGCCGCCGATCTAGAGGCACATTCCGGGCTGTTCTAGCGAGGACATGAATCATGCGTGTAAGCAGTATCGCCTTCGCTAATCTCCGGCGCCGTCCAGGAAAAGCGATGTTTCTGTCGATTGGCATCGCCATAGGGATAGCTACTATCGTTGCGTTGCTTACTTTGACGAGTGCAATCCAAGAGGAGATCGGCTCACAGCTCGATCAATTCGGGGCGAACATTGTGATCGCTCCGAAGTCCAATAACATTGCGCTCGATTACGGCGGCGTGGCAATTCCAGGAGTGACCTTCGACGTTCAAGAGCTGCGCGACGATGACGTGCAGCGCATCCGCTCAATTGCATATCATTCACGGCTAAGCGTCATCGCACCGAAGGTGTTGAGTGTGGCTGAAGTTGAGGGCACGCAGACACTGATCGCCGGCGTCGATTTCAAGAGTGAGCTGAGGTTGAAGCGTTGGTGGCGGATCACTGGCGATCAACCCACCAATGCCGGTGACCTGCTTGTTGGTTTTGAAGTCGCCAGACGGCTTGGGGCGGTTCACATCCCGGATAAGGTGGACGACGCCGGCCACCAACACGGGAAGCCGTCTCCCGGCGATGAACTCCACCTGCTCCGGCGTTCGGTCATGATCGCCGGAAGTCAGCACCGTATCGCCGGAGTGATCGGCGATACGGGTGGCCCCGAAGATCGCATGATCTTTGGAGATCTGCGCCAGGTCCAGGAACTAGCCAACAAGCAGGGCCACTTGGATCTGATTGAGGTGAGCGCCCTGTGTAAGGGATGCCCCATCGATGACATCGTTGCGCAGATCCAGCAGCAGTTACCCAATGCGAAGGTGTCCGCTATTCAGCAAGCTGTCCGCGCCCGAACCGAGATGGTGGATCGGCTGACGAAATTCTCTTCTGTCATTTCGGCTGTCGTCCTTCTGATCGGCGCATTACTCATTTTTACGACCATGACCTCTTCTGTCGTAGAGCGTACGAAGGAAATCGGCGTCCTCCGGGCGCTGGGCTTCCGCCGCATGCACGTCGTGCAGCAGTTCTTGACGGAGATCGCGGTCATCAGCTTCGTCGGTGGATTCCTCGGTTGGTTCGTGGGTTCGGCCGCCGGCCGCCTGGCATTACCCTACTTCACCGACTCGGGAATGAAAGGCAGTGCGAGCGTCATCGTATTGCTTGCGTCTATAGCCAGCTCGCTCGTAGTTGGAATGTCGAGCAGCATCTATCCCGCTCTTCGTGCATCCCGCATGGAGCCATCAGACGCCGTTCGATACGTGTAGAGGTTCGAATGTCATTAATTCAGATGAAGAACGTTGGCAAGAGCTATGGATCAGAACAGTCTTTGACAACTGTTATGTCCGAAGTCAATCTATCAATCGCCGAGGGCGAGTTCGTGGCGCTCATGGGTCCATCCGGTTCGGGGAAGAGCACGCTCTTAACTGTGCTCGGCGCGATGAACAGGCCCACGGTCGGAACTGTTCATATCGATGGACTCGACGTATACAGTTTGAGCGATGCCAAGCTGGCAGACTTCAGGCGCGAATACCTGGGCTTCGTTTTCCAGCAACATCACTTGATGCCGTACCTCAGCACAGTTGAGAACGTAATGTTGCCGCTGGCACCTATTCGCAAGACAACCCGGCAGAAACGACAGAAGGCGCTCGAACTGCTTGACCGCGTCGGACTGGCCGACAAAGCGAAACGATTGCCGAACCAGTTGTCGGGTGGTGAGCAAGGCCGCGTTGCCATCGCACGAGCCCTCGTAAACGATCCACCGCTGTTGCTTGCGGATGAGCCTACCGGAACCCTGGATACCCAAACCGGAGAGAACATTATGCGTTTGTTCCGGCAACTGAACCTTGGGGGCCAGACAATCTTCATGGTTACCCACAACCCGGAGAACGCACGCGAAGCACATAGGAGTCTCTTCATTCGCGATGGCCGGCTTGAGTGTCCGTGCGAAGAACCTCATAGTGCAACTGCAACGAACACGATATCTTACACAGCTGCAAAGGAGTCACACGTATGAACCGCCAAGCACGAACAAACACGCTCCAAGGCTACTGGCCTGCATCTCAGGCATATATCCTCGCCGTGATTACTCTTGTCGTTGGGTTCGCGCTTGGTTATCTCGTGCGTGGCTCCGGTCAGCCCTCCACTACGTCCGTCTCGTCCACGGCGCAAAATCCGACAGAACAAAACGCCAATGCGACCGTCGCACCAATGCTGCGCCAACTGCAGCAGACTCCTCGCGACCCGCAGCTCCTTGCGCAGATCGGAAACCATTACTTCGACTCCAAAGACTATCCGAAGGCGATTGATTACTACCGCAAATCTCTCGAGGTCAGGCCTGGTGACGTCGACGTACGAACCGATCTCGGAACGGCTTTGTGGTACGAGGGGAATGCCGACGAAGCGCTGAAGGAGTATGAGCAGTCCCTGAGGGATGAGCCGAACCATCCACAAACATTGTTCAATGTCGGCATCGTCAAATGGCAAGGGAAGAAAGATGTTCAGGGCGCAATAGAAACTTGGGAGTCATTGTTGAAGAGATTTCCTGATTACCCCGAGCGACAGCGCGTAGAGGGGCTGATAAAGCAATTGAAGTCCGGTGGCGCGTAACCAACGTCTTTCGAACAAGCGAAGGATCAGCTTTGTGCGGCTTATAGGAAAGAAGCGGGTCCTCCGCTGCAAATGTGAGTTGCCAATCTCGGCGGTTTTTGTGTGTGAGTCTTGACGCGGTTTATTCTTTACGCGACTTCCTTATGCGACGCGATCATCATCTTCGTCCCGGTACTCGCCTGGGACATCGTCCTCAGGAATCTCCCGCGTAGTCACCTCAGATACGTCCGGGTCTTCGGCGTCTTCGACACCCTCTACAACATCGGCTTCGAATGCGTTTCCTTCTTCGACTAGTTCTTCCACGCTCTCGGAATCTGCTTCGGCCACATCAGGCATCTCTTGAAGATCGCCAGACTGCCCGGCCGAGTCTGGTCCAAGCTCATCGTGCTCGCGCTTCTTTCGTTTAAGCATAGCTGCACTCCGGGTAGTAGGATGCGGCTGCGACCACGGAGGTGCGAAGGCTCAGAATCATTCGCATGATGCAGGCGCTCAACCAGGGCGGATTGCAAGCCGTGACCGCCGGACGTCCGCGCGCAATCGTGCAAATTCAACCATGCATGCGGACAAAGCCTTGCGGGCGCAATTCTCCAGGGGCAATCTCGTCCACGTAGCACCACACCCAATTCTCGCCTGGCTCGATGGAGCGCACGAGCGGATGCTTGCTGCGATGGAAATGCTTTGTGGCATGCCTGTTCTTTGATGAATCGCAACAACCAACATTTCCGCACTCTAAGCAGAGCCGCAGGTGAACCCATGTGTCTCCCATTCGAACGCACTCTTCACACTTATGATTGTTTGAGCTCGTGATCTTTATATGATCGAGATGTGTACATTCCGCGCTCATTGACGTTTCTCCGTTATATTGGCTTTGCGGTACTTTCAGCCTCGTAGTTTGCCTGTCACGGTTTCTGCAATGCGCTTCGCTCACGTGCGTATCTGCATACCTACGCGCGGGCGGGCTGAACACCAGTTCATGATCGGCGTGACGGTGATTCCGTGCAACACCACCGACATTGCAATGGCCGCAAGAACGTTGTTCGCTACCCACGGAACGCTACTCACGGGCAATCCGCGTTGAATGGCGTACGCGAGGTAATACAGTGAGCCGATTCCCCGGATACGAAACCAGGCTATGAGTCCTCTCGCCGCAAACCCCAAGCGCGATCCCGCCAGGCCGGCGAAGATCGCTACCGGCCGTATCACCAGGAAGAGCAGCAGCAGGGGAAGGACGGCATCAAGTGTGAATGCCTGCCGGGTTAGCAGAGCACCGACGATGACTACGATGACGAGCTCTCCAATCTGCTCCAACTGACTGGTGAACTGAAGCAAAACCTCGACGAGAAACAACGGCGCAGTATCGGCGTTGGTGGCAGCTTCGAACTGTATGGCACGGTCCGTGGAAACCAATGGAAGCCGAGGGACCTCGCCGATCTTGCTCTCGTTCATTTCAATCCAGCGCAGGGTGACCGCAGAAGTGAATACGGAAAGAAATCCGTACCCGTGTAGCAGGCTGCCGAACGCAAAGCTCAGTGCGATCAGTCCCGGTGCAAGGAAATATCCGAGGCCAAATGCCTGGTGGTGAATCCTCCGAAGGTGAAGGATGTAATTCCCGACCAGCATGGCCACCACGAATCCGCCGGCAACACCGGCAACCACTCCCCAGCAGACGTCCAGCAAAAGCCACCGCAGTCCGGCCGCCGGTCCGAATGGCCCGGTCAGCAACATCAATCCGAGAATGACGAATGGAAAAGCCGAGCCGTCATTGAGGCCGGCCTCCGACGTAAGTCCAAAACGCACTGCTCCCAGGTGATAGGGATCTTCCACCTGGACGTCCGAGGCGAGAACGGGATCGGTGGGCGCCAACATTCCGCCTATCAGTATGGCGAAACCCCATGGAAGCCCGAACAGAATTACTCCTGCAACCGCAATCAAAGCTACGGTGAGAACCATCGACAGAAAAGCTAAGCGGAAGGACAGCAGCCACAGACGGCTAGTGAGCGGGATTCTCATTTTCAGCCCAGCCGAAAACAGCGATATGAGAATCACAACCTGGGTTGCCTGCTCGATGATCGCGGCATCGCGAACGATGTGCAGATTCACGGCGGAAATGCCATTAGGCCCCAAGGCCCAGCCCAATGGCAGGTAAAGCATGGCGGTCGACAGCGGAAGACGCTGAATGAGCGTGGACGCGATCGCCATCGCGCACAATACAAGCCCCACGCTGAAAAACCAACCTAGCATCCCCACGGGTGCCTCGATCAATCAGAGTTGCTTAGCTACATTCGCTGGCGCGCATTGCGAACAGCAGGTGCGGCTCTCTGTCCCTAACTGATGGGGATGTCGATCTGAATGATGCCCCGCAGCGTGTGACGATAAAGTCACGCATAGCAGGAGTAGAGTCCCAGTCGTTATCGCTTTTGTATTACTTGTTGATTGCAGGGTCAGGCAGAAGCGGCGGGCGAACAACCTTCGCGCCGCCGCTCCGATTTACGTATCAGGAACTCCAGCTTGAAGAGATCCTTTCGACTTTTGCACATTCGAGTCCGCAGCGCGCATGGCCAATAGCTTCATTTCGCGCGCGTGTGCAGCACTCCATCCACTTTTGGAGAAATGCGAATAGTTCGTCCTGCGAGCGCAGACGGACATTCGCAGACGTGTTGGCCCTCTGGTCTCCTACCATCACGTTCAAGCTGCGATACCTGGACATCTCGAATCCGAACGCGTCCAACTGATTGCTCCCAAGATATGCGATGGGAACATTGGTTGGTGTCTCAAGCAGAATCATTTTGATAGCTTCCGCTCGGCTTCGCGCCGGAAGCCGCAGTTCGATACTGTCGCCAAGATCGAACAGTGCCAGGCTGTATCGTTTCGCGATGTCCGACCATTCTGGCCATATCTTCAGTTTCAGTTCCAGTCCTGCGTCGTACTCTATTCCGTTCAGCCGCAAGGCAGAGCCTCCCGGCTTATGCTCAACCCATCGCTGCAGTCCGGCCTTGTCCACCATGTAGTCGGATTCGGCAAGACCCCGCAGCTGCCAGGCATCGAAACGCGGTAGGTCGTAGCTGCCATCGGGCATCACTCGTTCGAGGCCGCCAACTCCCCAAATCTCCGGCAGTGGACGAAATTCAATCTCCTCAGCCAATCGCTTGAAATGCCGCTCCGTAAAGATGATGACGCGGGTTGACGCCCTTTGCTGGATGTTGTCCAGCAGTTGATGCGGAGTCTCGCGTCCGAAACGCTGGGTGGGTTTGCGCATCGCCTCGGCCACAAGGCCTTCGTAGCTGACGATCAAAAGCCGTGTTTTCGCCACGCTCAGCTTTCGAAAGAAACGAGCCAACTCGCATGTGCCATCGCGTTGGTGCACAACCCCTCCACAGCCATTCATCCGATGTATCGACATCGGGAAAACGCCCGACAGCGACTACTTTAGATTTTTTAAGCAGATTTAGGTTCGGCCCGTCCACGCCTTTCTGTTCGGAGCAGGCGCTCAATCATCGCAAGCTCAGATTGCAAATGCGTTGCATTAACCCTTGCTTCAGCACCCAGCGACTGATCGGACCCCAGTAGAAAGACGAGATTCATCGTTCCCTGGAGCCGATCTCGCAAAAACGCAAGCGTTCGACCATCGAGCAAAAAGGCATCCGCGTCTGGCAAGTGCTGATGCAGACATCCATCAACAGCTCGTAGCACGGCACCGCTTCCAGTCGGTGCCGCCTTTTCAGCGCTTATCAATACACACCTCCTACACAGCGGCCTTCTTCATTTCGATTGCGGGCTGCTTCTCGACGGCATCGATTCGCAAGCGCCGTGTACCCCCCGGAACGTTCCATTCGATTTCGCTGCCGACGCGATAACCCAATAGCGCCGTTCCAATCGGCGCCAGCACGGAGATCTTGTTGTTCGAAATATCGGCGTCACGCGGGAACACAATCTGGTACAGGAACTCCTTGCCGGAATCCAGGTCCGTCACCCGCACCCGGGAGTTCATGGTCACAACTTGACTCGGAACCTTGTTGCGCCCCAGCACCTCCGCCCGGTCTAACTCTTGCTCGAGCTGGTCCAAGTGCGCCTGGTCGCGCTTGCCGTAAAGACGCGAGGCATCGATCAGCCCCTGCAGCTTCTCCATATCGCGTTCCGTGACAACAATTCTCCTCTGATTCATAACCATGACTCCTTATCCGAACACCGGCTCTACCGGTGCCTGAAGTTACAACTACTGCCTCGCAACGCAGTTGTGCGCCAGCTACGCTGATTTCAAGCGGCGAGCGACAGCTCTGTTGTCTGCACCCTTGATGCCGTGCTGACTCCGGGGTGCTTCGTTTTGCAGCGCCCTCGCGCGCTGGAACTTGTGCCCGATCTGTCGCGCCACCCTGCCGCTTGCGCGATCAATCGCGGCGAAGACATCCGAATCTGACGCTTCCGCGGAAACGGCCCCAAACGGAACCGCTTCAACGTTGACTCGACAACTCTTGACCTCGGTACCGTCTTCAGAAATGTGCACGGCAACGTGACTGAGGCGATCACCAAACTTGCTCAGAGAGAATCGAAGGCGGCGTTCGACATATTGCCGAAGCATCTGAACGACGTCGCTGTTGTGAACTCGAAGTTCAATATTCATGCGTATCACCTCTCTCAAGCCAAACCTTACGGGAATTGACGATGAGAAAAAATGACCGAATACCTCCTTGTTGGTTAAGATATTGTTTACGGTTTCTTCTTTGCCGGTCAGTGCGGAGGAACACATGGAGTGGCTTAACTACCACCACCTGTACTACTTCTGGAATGTGGTGCGTGCAGGGAGCATCAACCAGGCCGCGCAGCAGTTGCGCATCTCGCCACCCGCCGTGAGCGCACAGGTTCGCGAGTTGCAAAGCAGCTTCGGCGAGCCGCTCTTCAACCGCTCGGGCCGAAAGCTCGTGCTGACCGATATGGGCAGAACCGTATTTGACTACGCCGAAGACATCTTCGCGCTGGGGCACGAGTTGATGGACACCGTCCGAAATCGGCCGACTGGCAGGCCGATTCGTATCGACATAGGGATTGTCGATGTGCTGCCCAAGATGATAGCCCACTGGCTCATACAGCCAGCGATGCAATTGCGCGAGTCCGTGCGAATAGTTTGCCGTGAAGCCAGCGCGGATCAGTTGATCGCTCGCCTCGCAACTCTTGAGTTGGATGTGGTGCTTTCGGATACTCCGGCCGATCCTAACGTCAAGGTTCGCGCATACAACCATCCGCTCGGAGATAGTGGCATCACATTTGTCGGCGTAGGGTCAGTCGCAAAAGAAGTGAAGGGCACGTTCCCCCAGTGCCTGAATGGCGTGCCAATGCTTCTTCCTACCGACAATACCGGGTTCAGACGAAACCTTGATTACTGGTTCGATTCGAAAGGAATTCTCCCGCAGATTGTGGGAGAGTTCGAAGACTACGCCCTGCTCCGCGCATTTGGAGAGGCTGGCACCGCAGTGTTTCCCGTGCCATCGGTATTTGAGAAACAATTGAAGCGGCAAGACAGGGTTCGACGCATCGGAATGACCGATGAAGTTCGCACGTATTTCTATGCTATCTCGGCGGAACGGAAGTTGAGGCATCCCGCAGTGGTCGCGATATGCGACTCCGCACGGCAACAGCTCTTTCGATAGATAGATTCGTTCATTCAGCCTTAAAATGGACCCAGTGATTTTGCGAAAAGCAAAAAGGGCCGGATTCCAATCCGTCCCTTTTTGCTTTTACTCTCGACCTAACCCTGCAGCTATTTACTTCCGAAAAGATATACCGGCCGCTGCAGAGGGCAGCTTGTCGTTGTCGATGGAACGCAAGTCACGTTCTGTGGCGTTGCATTGATCGTCGTGGCTAGCTGATTATCCGTGGTGCGAAACACCGCTGTTCCGTTCGTCAGGTTCGAGGGCTCTACAAACGAAGCGTATACGCGTTTGCCGTCTCGCGAGGAAGCCACCCACGTCACGGTCGCACCGGAGGCGGTCGAAGCCGTAAGCGGAGTCGGGCTTGCGAGGAAGTTTGACGCGTTGATCTCCGTCAGGGTCGCGGACCCAGAGTTTGCCACGAACACACGTGAGCCATCCGCGAGCACAGTGATGGCAACCGGTGATGCGCCAACCGGAATCGGGGCATGTAGCGATACCGGCACCGGCACCGAGACGTCGAAGACGCTCACGTCAGCGCTGCCTTTGTTCACCGTGTACAAGCGATTGAATTTGCTGTCCAGCACCATATGGTTCGGCAACGTGCCGCCCGTATCCACGGCAGTGCCGAGTGCCGTGTTGTCTGCGACCGTGATCGTGCTGATGCTATGGCTGCCCTGGTTCAGTACATAAACGAACTTATTATCCGGGCTGAGCGTAGCCCAAATCGGCGCGGTACCCACCGGAATCGTGGTGACCACTGTGTTGTTTTGGGTATTGATGACGGTGACGTTGTTATCCGTCTTGTCCAGGACAAAGAGCCTCGTCGCGTCCGCCGATTGCAACAGGAATACTGGGTCGCTTCCGACGCAGATATTTTTCGTTACCGTCAACTGTGTTGCGCTAATCACTGAAACAGATCCTGAACCGCAGTCGGAATTCGCGCCCGAGTTCGCCGCGAACATATTGACGCCTCGGCCGGTAACAAACACCGGATGCGACCCAGCGAGTAGCGTAACCGTTGTGAGCGTGAAGGCTGTAACGCCTGTGACCGTCACCGTGTCGTCCGAGGGGTTCGCAGTAAAGATTTGCGAGATGCCATCGAATGCCCCCTGCACGGGGCCGACGCCCATCGGCTTGTTGCCCATGTTCGTGTCGCCACTTACGTTGATTACCGTGATGCTGCCAGCAAGGTTACTCGCGCTCTGCTGCACGGCAACCACGAAGTCAGGAAAGTCCGGGTCCCCTCCGGGCTGCGAGATGGGAATAGCAACGGGACGGTACGCATCTCCGCAGCCGACTAACAACATGCTGGACAACAGGATGGCCACAATCGCAGCCTTCCAGATCGGTTTCATTCGCACTCCGCCCGGTACTCTCAATAGGTTCAGAAGACGGGAAAATTATATTGTAAAGGAAGCAGGGCGGAAGGCCAATCCAGCGAGGAACAACCTGCTGCCGTTGCGCGAACGCGCCTCCCGTCCTAAGCCACCGTCCGTCGGCGCGAAGCTTTTCTTGGAGCTTTCTTCCCGATCGCTTGCGCTTCTTCCTGCCGTTGCGCGGCTTCAACACGCTGCGGGCCTTTCTTCTGGCCCTCCATCTGCGCCAGGCTTTGTTTCAGCGCCGCCATCAGGTCCGCAACCGGAGCAGGTTTGCCCGGCTTCTCGACCTCGGTCACTTCTTTGCCTTCAAGGCGAGCCTTAATCAGTTCCTTGAGATTCTTCTGGAAGGTGTCGAAATACTTCTCGGGCTCCCACTTCGCAGCCAGCGCCTCGATGAGCTGATGCGCGATCTTCACCTCCGCGTCTTTAAGCTCCGTGCTGTCGGCTCCGAAGTTTTCCATTTGCCGCACTTCGTCGCTGTAATACATGGTGTGCAGCATCATCCCGCCCTGGTAGGGACGCAGGAACACCGTGTACTCGCGATTGTGCATCGTCAGCTTCGCGATGGCCACGTAGTTGGTATCCTCGAGCGCCCGCGCCAGCAGCGCGTAAGGACGCTTACCCGCCTCCTCGGCCTGCAAGTAGTACGAGCTTTCGAAGTAGAGGGGATCCACCTCGTCTGCCTTCACGAATTCGAGGATCTCCATGGCCTTCGCCGTCTTGGGTTCGATCTTCTTGATCTCCTCCGGTTCGATCACAACGTACTCGCCCTTGCGGTACTCGAATCCCTTCACGATCTCGTCGCGTTCCACGACGCGATCGTCGGCCGGGCAGTAGAGTTGCTGCTTGATGCGAGACATGTCGTCGCGATGCAGCATATGAAACGAGACACGCTCACCGCGTGCGCCTGAATATAAGCGTACCGGCATTGAAATCAGGCCAAACGTCAGATAACCGGACCAAACCGAAGCTGCCATATTCTCCTCGAGTCCACCTTGGCGCGTACCCCATGCGCACACCTACCGGCGTGTGCTGTTTGTACAGTTGGGGAACTCTTGTTAGGATGCGCTGCACGGTTTGCTGTGCCGTACTGCCTTGTTAAGCCGCGGCAGCACAGACCGTCAACTCGCAATGACCTTCATCCGCAGCGATGTCGCCAACAGCATCTCCACCCTCGTTGCGGTCCTGCAACAGGGCTGGGCGCTGGTTGCATCTCGCACCCTTCCTGCCCTGGGCCTTACGCTGGCCTTCGCCTTCGTGGCCTACGGTGTTCGCGCCGTCACCGCCTCTGGCGCCATCGCCGGCGCCGCGGTAACGTTCATGATCTTCCTTGCCGCCGGCGCGCCGGGCTTTCTAGCCGTCATGATGGTTTTCGTGCTCACGACGGTTGCCACCCGCTTCGGCTACGTCCGAAAGCAGGAGCTTGGAACGGCCGAACCTCGCGCCGGACGCAAAGCATCGCAGGTGCTCGCCAATCTTCTCGCAGCCGCAATGGTTGCCGCACCCGCCGCCCTGTATTGGCGCGCCCAGGACGCGCTCTACATTGCCATGGCCGCCGCCCTCGCCGAAGCCGCCGCCGATACCGTGTCCAGCGAGATTGGCCAGGCACTCCGCCGACCCGCCTACCTCATCACGAATCTCCGTTCCGCGCCCATCGGTGATAACGGCGGCATCAGCGTCGCCGGTTCCGTTGCCGGCATCATGGCTGCCGTAATCATCGCCTTCACCTGCGAATGGCTGCGCCTCGTTGATTTTCGAGGATTCCTCATTGCCACCCTCGCCGCCATCTTCGGAATGTTTTTCGACAGTCTGCTCGGTGCCACTCTTGAGCGCCCGGGTCGGCTCGGCAACGATTCAGTGAACTTCCTCAGCACGGTCTTCGCCGCTTGCCTCGCCCTCGCGGCAGTGCTCATCCTGTCATGAACTGGCTGCACCAAGGTTCCGTCATAAGTCCTGCCGTCCGAGATCTGCCGTCCGAGGTCTGTCGTCTGACCTCTGATGTCTGCTATCCGCTTCTCCTGTTCCGAAATCAGAACAGAAATCAGTTTTATGGCGACGTGGCAGGTACTTGATGTACTCTGCTTGTGGTTCTTGAAGAACCGGTGCCGGGGGAGGCACCCTCTGAGATGAACTGTGCGGCGCGGCCTACCGGCTGCGCCGTTCACATTTGTACCATCCTGACGCGCCCACCTACAGGCGCGACTCCGATCTTTTGCAGACAAAACTCGACAACTCACACTTATTGCACGCCAAAATGGAAACAGTTCCCCCGAACGCCGCTAGCCATTTAGTATGGTTCGTTCGCTCGCTCGACTAATATTCATCACTGTTTACGGAGTTATATCTGATGGCAAACAAGCCTGGCACAACCGCCCCCGAGTCTGGAATCTATTGGTGCAGCGTCTGCAAAACACCCGTGCAGTTCACCGCCGGTCAGGAACTTCCCACCTGCAAAAACCTATGCGGACGCGGCAACTGGGAATTCGTCCAGCCCACGCAAAGCAAGTAATGGCATCGTTTGAACCGGCGTTCCTGTCTTAGCGTGCGGCTGAGCAGCTCCGCGGCTCGGCGGCTAATCGCGGCTACGTTATGTGCAGTTTCCAAAGCGTAAGGCTGAGCGCTTCGCGAAGCACAGTTTGTACGCGAACCCATGTGGTCATGGGAATCTGCGGACGCGGCGACGTGTACACCGTAATCCCGTGGCGCGCCATGAGCTGCTTGATGCGGAAGAGGTGGTAGGCGTCGCTCACCGCAACGCAATCCTTCATGCCGTTGGCGCGCATGATGATGGCAACGCGCTCGGCCGATTCTGCCGTGTTGTCGCCCTGAGTCTCTGCGATGAGGTGACGGTCGCTGATGCCGCGCGCATTCAGGTAATCACGACCAACACCACCTTCGGTGTAGTAGGGATCGTTGCCTGCGCCTCCCGTCGTGAGCACCACCGGGGCCAGCTTGCGCTCGTACAGACTGTAGCCATGGTCAAGACGAGCGCGGAATACAGGCGAAGGTTTGCCCGCGTATTCCGCTGCGCCAAACACAATGATCACGTCGGCTCGGCGCGCTTCGTCGATTTGGGATTGGTGGACGATGCGCAGGCACGTAACGAGGTAGAAGATTATAAGAGCGCCCAGAAGCAGGGAGAGAAACCACCGCAGCCATGGGCGCCCTTTAGCTTTTGAACTCGGCAGAATCATTCCGTCCCGAGCAACTCCACGATCGCCTGCTTGGCTATCGCGCCTTCGCGCATCAACTTCCATCCGCGACGATCAAGATGGACGATGGTCGAGGGCACGCTACGTGGAGATGTGCCTCCGTCCACTATGACGGAAACACGGTCCTTCAGTTGACCCTTGACGGCTTCCGCCGTGGTGCATTCGCTGGCGCCGCTCAGGTTCGCGGACGTAGCCGTGATCGGCACCTTTGCTGCGCGTATAACGGCAAGCGGGATCGCCGCCGAAGGGACGCGAATTGCAATGTTGCCAGTATTTGCCGTGACCTTCAGTGGCAGCCGCGGAGCCGCCTTCACGATGATGGTGAGTGGTCCGGGCCAAAAGCGTTCGGCCAGCCCATAAAGCTCGTCGGGCAGGTCGTCGGCCATCTGTTCCGCCTGCTCGATGCTCTCAATGAGCAGAGACAGTGGCTTGTGGCGTCCGCGCTCCTTAATTTCATAAACGCGCTCAACGGCGTGGAGGTTGAAGGGATCGACGGCAAGACCGTAAAACGTATCGGTCGGCATGCCAAGCACCCTGCCCGAGCGTATTTGCTCGGCTGCATAGGTGATCAGCGATTGCTCCGGAGTGTCGCAATTAACTTTGATAATTTCGGGATGCAACCGTTTCTGTCCTTTTCGATCAGTCGCTTCGGCGAGCGCAAACTAACACATCCTACAGTGTGCCGCAAGAATCTGCGACTGGAACGCAACGCGGCTGCGCGGCGACGCAGCCTGATGCTTCAGCGTATGATGATTCGGCGAGTGCGCGCAAGAGCCCGCGACGAAAGGTTCCCTGAATGAGTACCGGGTTTGAAGACCGCCTGAGGCCTATTACCAGCCGGCAGAACTCGCTGGTGAAGGACCTGCGAAAGGCGTTTACGCACGCCGAGACCACGGAAGACGGCTACTGCGCCATCGAGGGCGTACGCATCATCGAAGAGGCCATTCGCAGCGGATTGCGGTTTAAAGCCGTGTTCGTGAGCGAGTCGGCGCAGGAGAGAGCTAAGAAGCTGCTGCCCCAACTCGCCGCACAGGTCGAGTTGTTGCTGGTTCCAGATGAGGTCTTCCAGAGCGCCGTACCTACCGAGACTCCACAAGGAATCGCAGCGCTAGTCAAGCTGAAGTCTTTCGACTTCAAGGATGTTCTGCGCTCGGACGACGCGCTCATACTGGCCGCCGCCGGACTTCAAGATCCCGGAAACCTCGGCACCATCATTCGTTCAGCTGAGGCCTTCGGAGCCGCGGGCGTGGTCCTCGCCGAGAAGACCGTGAGCGCCTACAACCCGAAAGTGGTACGCGCCTCCGCCGGTTCCCTTTTCCGGCTTCCAGTGCTGAAAGTACCGGCCGCCGATGCCCTCGCGACCATGCGTGGCCGCGGAATGCGCATACTCGCGACATCGTCCCACAAAGGTGTGCCGCTCGATGAAGCCGACCTCACCGGTGGCCTGGCTATCTTCGTCGGCAGTGAGGGCGCTGGGGTCCCGAAGGACATTATCGGAGCAGCCGATGAGACCATCGCCATTCCTCAGTCGCCGAGAGTGGAGTCGCTGAACGCGGGCATCGCAGCATCGATTGTCTTGTACGAAGCCGCGCGCCAACGCCGCGGGTGAACACGCACAGGAGACACAGAGGCACGGAAGCATGAGCCTATTCCGCGCAATCCCTGATTTCGACGAACCAGTGGACCGGTCGCGTCCGCTGGCGGACCGCATGCGCCCGCGCGACCTGGACGAGATCGTCGGGCAGGAACATATTCTTGGTCCGGGTAAGCCGCTGCGCGTGCAGATCGAACGCGATGACACCGGCTCCATCATTTTCTGGGGACCGCCGGGCGTCGGCAAAACCACCTTGGCGAAGATCATCGCCCGGAGAACACACGCGGACTACGTTGAGTTCTCGGCGGTGATGACAGGCATCAAGGAAATCAAGCAGGTGATGGTCGATGCCGACAAGGCCCGGCAGTTTGGTACGCGAACCATCGTATTCATCGACGAAATCCATCGCTTCAACAAGGCTCAACAGGACGCTTTCCTTCCTTACGTAGAGAGTGGAGGCATACGGCTGATCGGCGCGACGACGGAGAACCCGTCGTTCGAAGTCATCTCCGCGCTGCTCTCCCGCACCCGTGTGTACACGCTGAATCCGTTGAGCGAAGAGGAAATCACGATACTGCTTGAGCGCGCGTTGGAAGACAAAGAGCGTGGTCTTGGCGAATTGCAGTTGAAGCCGGAAGCTGGAACGCTGGAGAAAATCGCGGCTTACGCGAGCGGCGATGCGCGCAGCGCGTACAACGTTCTGGATATCGCTTCGACGCTGGCAGTGCAGGCCGCAGGTGGCGCAAGCGGTGGCACAATCACGATGGGCATGGTGCAGGACGCGCTACAGAAGCGCATTCTGCGCTACGACAAAGCTGGCGAGGAGCACTTCAACATCATCTCCGCGCTACATAAGTCGGTGCGTAACAGCGATCCCGACGCGACGCTGTACTGGCTGGGAAGAATGCTGGAAGCCGGTGAAGACCCGCTCTATGTTGCGCGGCGACTGGTGCGCATGGCCGTCGAAGACGTCGGACTGGCCGACCCTCATGCCTTGCAATTAGCGGTTGCAGCGCGCGACGCCGTGGACTTCATCGGCATGCCGGAAGGAAATCTGGCACTGGCTGAAGCGGCGGTTTATCTCGCAGTGGCTCCGAAGTCCAACGCGCTCTATACGGCGTATGGCGCGGTGCAACGCGACGTAGAAGAAACGGCTGCCGACCAGGTACCGCTGCATCTTCGCAACGCTCCCACGAAGCTGATGAAGGGCTTGGGATACGGCAAGGATTACCAGTACGCCCACGACCTGGAAGACAAAGTGGCGGACATGCAGTGCCTGCCTGACAATCTGAAGAACCGCGTGTACTACCGCCCTACCAACGAAGGCGTGGAGAAACGCATCCGCGACCGCATGCAGGAAATTGCGCGATTGAAAGCCCGCGCCAAGCGCGACGACTCCGGCCAATCCAGTTCTCAATAAAGCGAATCCAACTTTCAATGATCCCGAAACCGCGCGCCTGGAGCGGCGGATCTAGCGCATTCGGGCGCGATGTTCCTTCAGGATACAGCGGTCCATGACGACGAAGATGCCGGCGTCGCGAGCTCGCTGCGCGGCTTCTTCATGTACAACGGTTTCCTGCAACCAGAGCACTGGGATTTTCAACCGTATGGCCTGATCGACAATCTCGGGGACCGCGTCGGGACGGCGGAACACATCGACGATGTCGATGCTGTCTTTGTCTGGGATGTCGAGGAGCGAGGCGTACGACTTCTCGCCGAGAGCCGCCTGAATGCCGGGGTTCACGGGGATGATGCGGTATCCCTGCTGCTGCATGTAAGAAGAAACGCCGAAGCTCGGGCGCGACGGGTTGTCGGCAAGTCCGACAACAGCGATGGTCTTAGCTCGCTTCAGTACATCGGTGATGGGATCGCTTCCCGGCATTCTGTTCACCCCTCGTTGAGTCTATTCTACCGGCCGCGTGTCAGACTCAATGGGCTTAACTTTTGCGCGACTCTGTTTTGTCCTTGAACTGCTTCAACGCGAGTTTGCGGAGTGTGTCACTGATGTTCTTGTTCATGCTCAGATTTTTCAGATCATTCGCGAGCAGGTGACTGATCAGCGGCAAAGTTATATCGAATGGCACGCGAGGATTATTGACGAGCGCTCGGATGACAGCATAGTTCTTCAAAAATTTGCGTTTCCCGGCGATGGAGCGCAGCACGGCTTCCTGGACGTTCTTCATGGCAGCAAACGTCTCAACTTCGCTGTCCGTCAGCTTGGGCGATTCGAGCACGGCTACGCAGACAACCTTGGAGCCGTCCCGCACGAGAATGAAACGCTCGTCCCTGGTTCCCTTCATTGCGAGTTGTACGCGTTCTCCGACGGCGAGACGCGCAATCTTCTGCAAGGTCGATATTCGCTCCGGCTCCGCCGCAACGACTGGCGCGGATGTAACGTGTGCAGGAGACGCTTGAACCGGCGCAGGTTGACTGACGGGCGCCTGGGCCGCAGGTTGGCGGGCAGACGGGACCGAGGAAGCTGTCGCCTGGATCACTGGCAGAAGCTGCGCGAGTTCATCTTCTTCGTCTGAATCGCCGCGCACCAGCTCAAATGGTTTTCCTTCTTCGGCCGCGATTTCCGCTGCATGATCGAGTTCGTACTGCGAAGGTTCTTCGCACGAAAGCGGGTCGGCAGATTCGTTTGAAGATGCGGGCAATTGCGTGGCGCTGAGCGCATGGAGAGCGGACGCAACGCTTTCACGCTCGGGCACGTCGAGAGCAGGATTCGTTTCGAGTGCGCGAAGGATGTTGCTTGAGCGGCGCACTCGCGCGCTGGCGACCATGACATGTACGAGATCTTGCGAGGCGACCTGGGCGAGCGTGAGCAATTGCGATTCGAAAATCGAGGAATTTTCCAATAACGCAGGCAGAAGCGGCGGACGCACGTTCCGTGGCGCGATGAGGTACGCGAGAACCTCAGCAGGCGTTGTTGCATCGGCGGCGAGAGCAAGCGAGGAACTCTCGTCCCATGCCGCGAGCGTCATTCGGGCCTGCTGGCCGAAGATGGGGTGGGCGGCTAGGTACACGAGGATCTCAGCCATCTCGGACGCGGGCAACGCAAGCGCGCCCCGTGCGGCAGTCCGCATGAGGTTAGCGGGTACGGCCGATTGCCGAATCAGGTCGATCATGCGTGCCATAGGTAAACCTCGGCGGCCCGGAACTGCAAGAGCGCGCCTGATAGTACCAAATCGCTGATGGGTGAAGTCTAGGGTCGCGATCTGTTCAGTGGCAATCGCAGCTTGAGTTGCAGTTGGCGATGGAGGTGGCCGGGTCGAGTCCGTCGTGGCACGCGCAGGTTTTGCCTTGCACGGCTTCGATGCCTTCCTTCGCGATGATGGGCACCATAATCAATCCAGCGACTGGATCAGCCCACCACCAACCGAAGGCGGCGTTGAGACCAAGGCCGAGCAGAAGAATCGCCGAGAGATACGCGCAAATGTCTGTCTGGCGCGAGTCGGCCTGCATCGCTCCGCTGTCGAGTGCGGAGGCAACGCGACGCTTGCTGCGCGCAAGCACAGGCATGACGACCAGCGACAGCGCGGCAATGATGATCCCGGCGACACTGGAGTCGGGTGCCTCGCGGGTGATGAGCGACTGTCCGGCGTCGATCAGAACATAAGCAGCCAGGGCAAGGAAACTGAGCCCGACCAAACGTAATGCGATGCGCTCGGCCCGCTCGCGACGCACGGCGTCACGCTCGTTGGAGCCGTGGAAACGCCATAGCATGACTGCCCCGGAAGAGGTCTCAATAACGGAATCTAGACCGAAGCCGACGAGAGCGATGCTGCCAGCGATAAAGCCGGCAATGATGGAGACGACTGCTTCGAGAGAGTTCCAGGCAATCGTGAGGTACTCGAGGCGGCGTCCCCGGTGAATGGCGCGGTCGCGAGTCGAGAGTCGCGAGTCGAGAGTCGCGTTCGTGTTTTCAGTTTTAGGACCCACGACTTACCTCAACGACCGAAAAAATCTAGTTTTTCAGCAGCCTGCAAAACTGCTTATGCTTTTGTTTCGGCGCGCCGCAATTGCAAGTATGCGCGGATGAAGCCATCGAGATCGCCGTCAAGGATTCTGTCTACATCGCCCACCTCATACTTCGTCCGATGGTCTTTGACCATGCGATACGGATGTAAGACGTAAGAGCGTATCTGTGAACCGAAATCGATATCGAGCTTGGTATCTTCGATCTGGCGACTGGTTGCGCGCTTCTTCTCAAGTTCGTACTCGTAGAGTTTGGAACGAAGAATCTTGAAGCCTCGGTCGCGGTTCTTGTGCTGAGAGCGCTCGTTCTGGCAGCTCACAACGATCCCCGATGGGAAGTGCGTGATGCGGACGGCGGAGTCGGTGGTATTGACGTGCTGACCGCCCGCGCCGCCTGAACGGTAGGTATCTACGCGGATGTCCTCGGGCTTGATAACGATATCTATGTTTTCGTCGATTTCCGGAGAAACGAAAACGCTGGCGAACGAGGTGTGGCGTCGCTTGGCCTGGTCGAAGGGCGAGATGCGAACTAAGCGATGCACGCCGATCTCACTGCTGAGGAGGCCGTAAGCGAACTCGCCGCTGACGCTAAACGTTGCGGACTTGAGCCCCGCTTCTTCGCCGGGCTGGTAGTCGTTGAGAACAGCCTCAAAGCCCTGGCGCTCACTCCAGCGCAAATACATGCGGAGAAGCATCTCAGCCCAGTCTTGCGACTCGGTTCCGCCAGCGCCGGGATGGATGGTCACGATGGCGTTGTTGGCGTCCGTGGGGCCGGAGAGCAGCGTCTTGGTCTCGAGTTTGTCCACGCGCTCGCGAAGCTCCTCGAGCTCCCGCTTGAGTTCGCTGCTGACGTCTTCGCCTTCGCCGGCAAGTTCGAAGTAGGCGGCGATGTCTTCTACACGGCGCGCGAGTTCGCTGTCGGTCGAGATGCCGTCCTCAAGCCGCTTGCGCTCGCGCATGGTTTTCTGTGAATTTTCAGAGTCGGACCAGAAGTTTGGGTCGGCGACTTTTTTCTCTACTGCTTCGAGCTGGGTGCGCAGTTTTGGCGCGTCAAAGATACTCCCGAAGCTCGCGAACCTTGTCCTTCAGTGCCGCGTATTCCTGTTCGAGCTCGTCAACCATGAAATAAAACTCCCAATGGAACTGTTAGACGGGCTGAGGCTCGGCCATTTCGGCGCGAGTACGGCCCCGGAAGAACAGCCCTGCGATGGAAATTATCGCACATAGGATAGGGAACCAATCGCCTGCGCGGGTGTAGAACGTGTTCTCGCCGATAAGCGAATAGGGCGCCTGCAAAACGGTGCGCCGATTGCGTGGGGCGCGGGCGACGATGCGTCCCCAAGGATCGATCGAGGCCGTAATGCCGGTGTTGGTAGCGCGCAGCAGCCAGCGATGGTTCTCAATGGCGCGCATACGAGCCATGTTGAGGTGCTGTTCGGGGGCACCGTAGTTTCCAAACCATCCGTCGTTGGAGATGTTTACGAAGACCTGCGCGCCGTGAGCAGCGAACATGCGAATCTCGGCCGGAAACACCGACTCGTAGCAGATAAAGACGCCGACCTTGGCATGGCCGAGGTCCAGCGGAATGCGTTCGGCTCCGGCGGAGAAGTTGCCGACTTCGTGCGTGAGTGCCTGGGCAAATGAGAGCAAAGAGGCGAAGGGGACGTATTCGCCGAAGGGGACGAGGTGAACTTTGTCGTAGCGTGAGGCTATGTTGCCGGAAGGACTGACGAGAACGGCAGAGTTATACACATCGTTCGGTTGCTCGCCCTTCGCAACAGCGCGGACGCCAAGACTGCCGGCAACGACGAACGCATTGCCGTGCTTAGCAATATCGCTGACGGATTCCACAAAACGCTGATCGTTGAGGAAGAAGGGCGCGGGCGATTCAGGCCAGATGATGAGGCCGGGCGTTCCGCCAGGTGCTGTTGCCGGGACACTCAGATCGCCGAGTTCCCGCAGCAGGCGATCGTAGGAAGCGTAGTTCCAGTCGTCCGAGATCGGAATGTTCTGCTGAACGAGAGTGGCCGTTGAGTCCGCTGGCACAGGTTCAGGCTGCACCCAGCGGCCCGCCTGGAGCGCGATGGCTCCGGTGAGTGCCGCCAGAAGCATTGTCTTTCGATTTCGGCGCACGACCAGGAACGCGGCTGCAAAGGCCGCGTTGACGAGTGCGATCTCGAAGGAGAGTCCGTAAACACCGGTGACGGTGGCAATCCGGGCGAGTGGGACGTTATCAACCTGCGACGTCCCAAGCAGATCCCAAGGGAATCCGGTGATATAGGTCCGGGCAAGCTCGACAGAGACCCAGAGGAATGGAGCGAGGACCAGAGCACGCCGGCTGAAACCTGTGCGGGACTGGGCTGCCCACGCAAGCAGCGCGCCGAAGATGCCATGGTACAGACCGAGGTAAAGCGAGAACAGCAGCAACAAGACGAAGGCGATCACAGGGTGCAGGCCTCCGTAAAAGTGCATGACGTGGTACACCCAGTAGCAGCTTCCGAAGTACCAGATGACGCCGCTAACGTATCCGAGGATGAAGCCCTGTCGAGTCGTGGCGGGAGCTAGGTACGAAGTGGGATCGCTGGCGAGCAGTTCGGCGGCATCTTGCTCACGGGCACGCAGGATAGCGTAGATCAAAGGCGCTAGGGCTACCCAGCAAAGCATGTAGAGGCCCGGAGTTGGAAAGATAAGTATCTGCAGCACTCCGGAGCTGAGGGCCAACAGCCATGCGCTTTTGTGAATACGCTTCACCGGGCAAGTGTAGCAAAGCAGGGATGCCACCCCAGGAACGGATCGCACCAACGTGCGGAATCACAGCCACGCAATAGCTTAAGGTTGACATCTAACCGTGCAGGGGGTTAACTGAAAACGCAAAGCACGTGCTCGTGCTGATATCTGTACTTTATCTTCGTATTCAAAGATTTTGATGATGTGGTCGTGGAAGGTACGTCCGGCAGGAATCCTTCTGAGGCTTACGCATCTGAGAGATTACAGAGAACCCCGGGGCGTATCCGAGCGCTCGTCACCTCGTGAAGCGACATTGACCCAAGAGCAGGCGAAGTCGTAAACTCGCCGATTCGGAAGTGATAGCGCCGTGAATGTTGCCGGCGTTTCTTTTTTGCTTTTAATTCCCCATGGCTGAATCGAAGGCTACCACGCCTCCTAATACGACGAATCGAGTCCGCATTGTAGTTGCGACCTCGGTAATGCTTACCTTCATTTCCTTCTGGCGAGCTGCCGCAGTCGTCCTGAACGATCTTGGTTCCTCTGCTTTCTATGCCGGTCCAATCGCCGAACAGGCGGTGGGCAAGGCTGCGCCCTGGTTCATCCTGGGAGTAATGCTGTTCGCTTTCACGGTGCGAGCGGTATACGTCGAGAGTTGCTCGATGTTTGTACGCGGCGGCGTTTACCGGGTGGTGAAAGAAGCGCTGGGGGGAGGATTAGCGAAGGTCAGCGTTTCGGCGCTTATGTTCGACTACATCCTGACAGGCCCGATCTCGGGCGTGTCCGCCGGACACTACATCAGCGGCCTGTTCAACGACCTGTTGAATACGGCACACCAGCACGGTTTCTTTCCGTACGCATGGCAGTTGAACGAGAACTACGCGGCGATGACGTTCGCTATCGCCATGACGATCTATTACTGGTGGCAGAACACCAAGGGCATCGAGGAGTCGACCGAAAAAGCCCTGAACGTGATGAAGATTGTCACGGTGATGATCGTCATCCTGCTTGGCTGGTCGTTCATAACGCTGCTGAAGGTGGGCATACACCTGCCGCCGGCGCCGATCCCGTCCAACCTGCACTTCAGTGAGGAATCGCTTGGGTTCCTGAAGCATACGGACTGGGCAAAGACGATAGGGCTGTTCGGCATCCTGGTGGCGTTCGGCCACTCTGTGCTGGCCATGAGCGGCGAAGAGACTCTGGCGCAGGTGAACCGTGAACTGGCCCATCCAAAGCTTCTAAACCTCAAAAAGGCTGCAATCGTTATTGGCGTCTACAGCCTTATGTTTACGGGACTGGTAACGCTGCTGGGCGTAATGCTTGTGCCCGACGACCTTCGGCTCACGATATACAAAGACAACCTGATTAGCGGCCTCGCGATGAGCATGTGGGGGCCGCAACTGCTCAAGCTCTTCTTCCAGGGCTTCGTGGTGGTCGTTGGCTTCCTGATGCTCTCTGGCGCGATCAACACGTCAATCATCGGCGCCAATGGCGTGCTGAACCGCATTTCGGAAGACGGCGTTCTGACCGACTGGTTCCGCAAGCCCCAAAAGAGGTTTGGCACAAGTTACCGCATCATCAACATGATCGTGATAATGCAGATACTCACGATCATTGGCAGTCGAGGCGACGTTTACCTGCTCGGCGAAGCGTATGCATTTGGCGTGATCTGGAGCTTCACGTTCAACAGCTTCTCCATGCTGGTGCTGCGCTTCAAGTACAAGGGCGAACGCGGCTGGAAGATGCCGCCGAACTTGCGCATCGGCAGCGTTGAAATCCCGGTCGGACTGGCTTCGGTGTTCCTGGTTCTGCTGGCGATAGCAATTACGAATCTGCTTACAAAGTCGATCGCGACAGTTTCCGGCCTGATCTTTACAGGCGTTTTCCTGGTGATCTTTACGGTTTCCGAGCGGATCAACATGCGGAAGTTTGCTGATAACAAGGCAAGCATGAAGGAACACTTCCAGTTGCTGCATCGGGACAGTGTCGATACGCAAACCGTCGGTATTCGCCCGGGCAGCACCCTGGTGGCCGTGCGCGATTACAACACGCTCAACCACCTGAAGTGGGTGCTCACGAACAGAAGTTCCGAGGGCCAGGACGTCGTCGTTCTCGCGGCAAGGTTGACCGGACCCGGTTCCGCCGAGTTCGATCTTTCGATGGATCAGATATTCAGCGACTACGAGCAGACACTCTTTACCCGGGCCGTGAGCGTGGCCGAGAGCTATGGCAAACATATCGACCTGCTGGTAGTTCCGGCGCGCGATGTGTGGTCGGCCATTGTACAGACGGCAAATGCGCTGGAGTCGTCGGCAATCGTGGCGGGACTGTCGAGCAAGATGACCGCACAGGAGCAGGCTCTCTACCTCGGTCGCGCCTGGGAAGCTATGCCGGAACCGAAGCGGCAGATGCTGTTCCAGGTGGTGCGTCCGGACGGCGAGGTGGATACCTTCCGCATTGGCCCGCACACGCCCGCGATGCGGACGGAAGATGTACATCTGGTCCACAGGATCTGGCTGGACGTTACTCGACTTAAGGGATTGGAGGGCGTTCACCACTCCGACCTGGTAACGATGGCACTGACGCGGTTCGCACGGGATTACACCTCCAACGACCGCGAGGGCATTGTCCGTGAGTTGAAGAAGCTGGAAGACAAGCGTACTCACAGACATGTACTCGGGCAGGGAGTGTTACCGGGCAGAACCGTCCCGGCAAGCGATGGCAAAGAACATGAAGAGCCGCCGGTCGTAGAGCCTTAAAGCAGTCTAGTGAATCGCTTGGGGAGACGCCTGCGACGATCGCGGGCGTTTGTTTTAGAATCCATTAACCCTTATCACCACTGTTCCTGGCTCCTCGGGCCGCTCAACACCCTGTCTACTCACTGCTGCTGATATCCGCTGCTCTTCGCTTGAGACGGTAGCGATTGAACTGGTGGTCGCCTACCTTGCGGCAGCTCACCCACGTCCACCAACGGAGTTCATCGGAGCGGAAGCCCGGGCCGTCAAGAATCGTCGGGCGGATTTGGGCCGTTTGACCCTCAAGACGTGGCTGATCCGGGGGGACCTGCTGGCCAACCTCAACCGGAGATACTGTCAGGAACTTCTCATCGATCAGATCGGCGCGAATCATATTTCCGTAGAGAATGGGACCGCCCTCGCACAACAAGTAACGTATGTTCAGGTCGTGCCGGAGTTTCTGCATGGCAAGGGGGAGGTCCACCCTTCCCTGCCCGCCTGCAACGATAATCTTCACACCCGGTTTCGAGGCTAGCTGTGGGGCCAGGCGATCCGCGCCCTCGGCCGTCGTCAAGATGATGGGATCGACGCGCTCGGCGTCGAAGACGGCAAAATCATCGAGTTGGAATTTGGCGAAGGCGGTCACAAAGATGTTCCTCTCGCGACCGCGATGCAGCTTGGCGCGGAGCTGCTGAAGCGGCTCTTCCATGATGCGGAAGACAGGGCCGCGCTTACGTGGCCGTCCTAGCGCAGTTTCCTGCAACAGCGTGCCGAGACCGAGCAACACGCCGTCGGCGTGCGCTCGGAGCATGTCCATAAGCCAGCGATCCTCCTCTGAGTGGGAGATGTCTGCACCGGACGCGCTGGAACCGAGTAGCGAAACAATGCCGTCGAGCGATTGGACGAAGTTGGCGTAGATCCAGGGCCGGTTGGCCGGTGGAGTCGGAAAGCCGAGCCGCCCGTAGGGTGAGTACACAGGATCGAGCAACTCGGAACGTTCACCGTGGTCGAAAAGGATTTCGAAGTCTTTCATTGGCTCAGTACCAGTAGAGTGAAGTTGTACACCAGGGCGACCGCACCTGAAATACTAGCGCACCTGCATACCAGCCCGAATACTAACTAGATCATTGAGAGCGATCGGTAAGTTGCCGTCTCGATAAGAGAGCCTGCGAGATATGCGAATTCAAAACCAGCATGGAAACCTAAAAGCGCAATTTGTGTACTGGAAACGACTAGGTGATATCAGGTTGCATCTGCCAAGGTACGGCTCACATCAAAATGCGCATGTCGTGGAAAAAGGGCAATCGGCTTTCGATGGTTAGAGAAAGCGAAGCGCGAGGGCGCGTACGCGAGATCTACGACGAATTCAAGCACGCGCTGGGTGTGCCGCATGTCAACGTAGTGATTCAGGTGTATGCCGCATTCCCGACATTTTTGGATTTGTTCTGGCGCACAACGAAGCCAGTTGCGGAAACTCAAGGTTTCTTCGACTTCGCGGAAAGATTGCGCGCGGATGCTTATACCCGGATACATAATTATTTCGACGTGCCGGACCTGTGCGAACGAACGGCGGACATGAAGTTCAGCACCGGGGCGCAGCAGGAGTTGGCGGAGGTTATCGAACTGTTTCAGTACAACAACCCGCTGCTGCTCTTGCTCGCGGCCGCCCAGATGCAAAGCTTCGATGGCCCAATCGGCGATGCGAACGCAGTCCGCAAACCCGCGCGGCATCCAGTGTTTCAAAATAAACCCATCCTCATCGAGGAAGATCAGCAACCTGCGCCAGTTCGCAAGATTTGCGATGAAATGAAACGCGCTTTCGGCATGCCGGTCGTGAATACTGATTATCAGGCGTTGGCGCGCTGGCCTGATTTTCTGCGGACGTACTGGGAAGTATTGAAGCCAACATCCGAGTCTCCGCTATTTCAGCAGTGTCGATATTCAATTCGCGAGAGCGCCTTCTCACTCTCTAGAGATTTGCCCGGCCCAATCGAATTGACGGTCGCTCAACTGAGCGAAGCAGGCATGGACGACGACGATCTCGCATCGTTGGTACGTATCACCGAGTTATTCGTTGGCGGGCTGAGCGGTCTTGTTCTCAATATCGCAATTGCAAAAATCGGCATGGAGGGCGGCAACCTGCAACAGCGCGGACACGGAAAGCGAAAGCCCGTGCCGGCAACCTCGCCAACTCGGGCCGCCTGACTTGGTCGAGCACGGATACAAGGCGACACAAGACAGCTACTGTCAAAATGTTCAAAGGCTTTTCTCTTCTCGCCAGTGTCGAATTAATCTGCTGAAACTGTGAGGTGCTGGCGCACGAACTCGATGATGCCAGGTGTGACATACTCTGGCGGTGAAATGTGGAAGGTTGGCTTACCGGCAATGAGTCTCAGTGAGACTCCCTCCCATGCCGGAAACACGTTCGAAGCCGTGTCGTGAAGAATGACGGCGGAGGCCAGGTCGAGGAAGTTGCGCGCCGAAGCTTTGAAGTCGGCAGTCGCGTAATCGAGTACCGTCAGGTATAGGTCCGGGCGCAGAAACTTCATAATGCTGTTGGATTCGATGATGACGTCCTGCGCGTCGCCGAGTTCCTTGCGCAAGCGCGGCATGGCTTCAGCGAGATAGCCTTGGCGCGTCCGCACCCACAAAACGCGCTCGGCACCGGCAATAAGAAAGCGGGATGTATCGGTATCGCCGCTGCGATCGCGCTCCTCCATGATCGCGGAGGCATGATCGTTGGTGACACAGTCACACGGCATTCCATCTGCAGAGCAGATGCCGTGACCGTACTGTGTGATCTTGATGGCTGTCCAGTGGCGGGGCAAGGCGCGGATGAGACCCACGACCAAGCTGGTCTTTCCGACACTGCGAGAGTGGCCGCCGATGACTAGAGTCGCCATGATCGTCTCGCCGGATGCTTCGTATAAGTTTAACTCTCGCTCACAATCACTTCTTGCTGGCTAAACGCGCGAGAACGGCGAGTTCCTTCAGGTACTCCTTGATGGGGCGCGCGGGCGTTCCCCAGAAGACGACGCCCTTCCCACGGATAACCTTCTTACTTGGGATGCCCGCTTGCGCGCCAAGGATCGCTCCTTCTTCGATGCGCACGTGATCGGCAATACCGACCTGCCCGCCTATCAGCACGTTATCAGCAATGTGGGAACTGCCGGAGACGCCGCTCTGCGCGGCGATGACGACATTGCGTCCCAGAAACGCGTTGTGGCCAACATGCACCATGTTATCCAGCTTCACGCCATCGCTGATAACGGTTGCTTCGAGTGCGCCGCGATCGATGGTTACGTTCGCGCCGATCTCGACGTCATTGCCGATGTCGAGACGACCGATCTGGGGAAACTTGTGGAAGCGTCCGGTGGCGGGATCTGGCACGAATCCGAAGCCATCACCGCCAAGAACAGCCCCAGCGTGAATAACCGTGCGATCGCCAATCGTCGTATGCGAATGGATCGTGACACGCGCAACGAGTTCGCAATCTTCCCCGATGGAAATATCGGCGCCGATCACGCAACCGGGACCAATCTGCGTACCCTGTCCGATTCGAACGCCTTCCGCGATGTAGCATTGCGCTCCCACGGAGACACCCGGGCCAAGAATGGCGGACGGATGCACGACGGCGCTGGGGTGCACGCCGGTGGCACGAGTGCCCGCACGCGCCAGCAAAGAGGCCGAAAGCGCGAACGCGAGACGCGGATTGGCTGCGATGAGCATAGGGCGAGCCGAGACCGACTCGGCCGCGAACGCTGCCGCAATGATGGCACCGGCTCCGGAATCGAGAGCAGATTCGAGGTAGCGGGGATCCTCGACAAAGACGAGATCGGACGATTGGGCGGACGCCATGCTGGCGATGCCGGTAATTTCGGCGTCATTCGGGTGGAGCAGTTGTAGGCCAAGCGCGTCGGCAAGGTCTTGAAGTCGCATGGAGAGGGTATATACGAACGAGACGCTTGCTTCAACTCGGGGATTGCGTGAACAGCAAGCCCTTCGCTCCGCACTGGATGACTTCTCCTGCGGGCCGGAAGTATTGGTGCAGGCGAAAGATTTTTGAATCGGAGTTCTAGTAGAGCGGAGGTTCGGCGGGCGGGCGGCTTTTCCAGCGGCGGTGGACCCAGAGCCACTGGTCAGGATGGCGGCGAACGAAGTCTTCGATAACTTTGGTGAACGTCTGCGTGTTGGCGACGGCGTCGGCCTCGTCATCACCGGAGTTGACGAGCGGTATGGCCGGTGCGAACTCGATGCGGTACTTGCCGAGTTCATCATCCCAGACGGTAAATCCGGGGACGACGGCGGCGCCTGTGCGTAGCGCTACACGTGCAGCGCCGGCGGCGGTGCAGGCCGCATGTCCGAAGTAATCCACGAATACGCCCTGCGGTGGCGTCATGTTGGTGTCCATCAGGATGCCAACAGTTTCGCCCTTGCGCATGGCGCCGATGAGTCCGCGTGCGAAGTCGCCCTTATCAAAGGTGCGGTTGCCGTGAAGTGTGCGATAGTGATCGACAAGCGTGTTGAGATAGGAATTGTCCAGTCCGCGAACCACAACGTTGAGTGGATGTCCGTACAGCGAATGGACAAACGATCCAATCTCCCATCCGCCAAGATGCGCAGTCAGGAAGATGACGCCCTTGCCTCGGTTGTGCGCGGCTTCGAAGTTCTCAAACCCTTGATAAACCGCAACGCGCGACACGTTTTCACGCGTGTAACTCGGGAACTTGCAGAACTCTGCCAGCAGGCGCCCCAGCGAACGGAATACGCCGCGAAGGATACGCCTGCGCTCGGCCAACGGCTTCTCCGGCATCGCCAGTTCGAGGTTGCGCAGGCCTACACGGCGCAGACGTCCGTGGAGTGCGTAGATCAGAAACGCGATTGTAATGGCTACGGCGCGCGACATCGGCCGAGGCAGCACCCCGAGAAGGCGCACGAACAGCCATACAGGCGCGTATTCGAGACGTTGTCGCATCAGAAAGTTGACGGTAGCACTCGCGAAAAAACAATGTCAATGCGAGACTCACGGGCTCGTCCGTAAGCGGGTCGCCCATCGCAGCGCAAAAGCGAATCTATGGAAGGACGGCGAGAGAAAATCAGACGCCGTTACGCTCACCATGACGCGTGTTCTGAATTGACTTGTCAGCAATCTGAGGCGGCGTCTGTGCCGCCTCTCTCGTCGCAGGAACCGTGCCGCTATGACTTTGGCTGCGCTGGCGCCGGGGGTGTTCTGGCTACGCTGATTGGCGCGTACTTGTTCAGCGTATCGATCCACGGCTGTGCGTCGGCTGGAATCGGTTGCAGGTTTCCGGTTAGTAGTGTGCGGAACGGAACCATGCGTCCGTAGAAGGCGCGAGTGTCGTCCTGGTGTTGCTTGATCACGTTGCCGTTGAGCGTGATGCCGGCAAAGACTCCGCGCGCGCGCGAATAGGTAAGCACCTGCGCCCGTAATTTCCAGTCGGTGGCACCCTCGGCGTGACGTCCGACAGGACCGGCAGCGACGGACGCGTCCGCGCCAAGCTTGAACTTGCTGGAAAGCAGGTTACGCATGCCATTCTCATTCATGATGAGCATGACGAGATCGACCGCCTGTCCGCCGATCTGAAGACCGAAGCTTCCGCCCTCCATTTTGAAGAATGCCGGTGCGCTCCAGCCCTTGGCCGTGCGGCAACTGGCCACGCCCTTGCCATAGGAAGCGCCAAGCACAAAGCCTCCCTTCATCAGGGATGGAACCACGGCGACACACTCGGCGGAGCCGAGGACTTCCTCAGGAATCCCCGCATCCGGAGCACCCATAATCTCGTTCAGGATTGTGACTGCGGACTCAAGTCGTTCAACATTGTCAACGCGGTCGGCGGCAAAGAGGTTGGCGGAGATGAGGAGGACGGCGAATAACAGAATGCATCTTTTCATTTTTACGACACCCCAAAAAACTCTGCTCGGCTCGAAGGGTTGAATCTGACGGAACGAGCCTCTTACCCATCTTACGTTGATTAGACCGCGCTGGGTGGGAAGACGTTAGCGAGCGTTACGTTTACTCTTCTGAGACCTGGCGCAGAAACGCGAAAGGGTTGCACCGGTGACCCTCGTTACCGGCGCAACCCCATCTCCCAGGTTCTGTGGTAGGTGAAGCGAGTATGGGGCATGGAGTGCCCTGCCACAAGGTAACTAAGAACGCTGCCTGCAAGTACACGGGAACTATGGAACAAAAGTAACCTCCTGAAACAAGGCGTGTGCCGCGCGAACGCGGCACACAGGGGGAGAACGCCTTATTTTGAAGTGACCAGGGAATGGGTGATGGCGTGAACGGAGAGCGCTATGCGATTCTGCACGCCGACCTTGCGCATCAGTTTGGCAACGTGCGCCTTGACGGTGCGTTCTTCGATCCCAAGCGAGGAGCCGATCTCTTTATTGGAGCGCCCAGCGACGAGAAGTTCGAGTACTTCTTTTTCGCGGTCGGTAAAGACGACGCGACCGGCGGGAAAGATTCGACCGGGAGACGTCGTGACACGCTCGATGAAGGTGGATAGCACGCGTCGTGGCGCCCAGACAGACCCCTGGTGGACCATTTTCATGGCCTGCACAAACTCAGCCGGGGTCGCTGCCTCATCGACATAGCCCTTTGCGCCAGCCGCTAAGGCCTTGAGAATCATTTCATCCTCTGCGCCTGATCCGGTGACGATGATACGCAGATCGGGGCGCGAGGCCTTGAGCGATGCCATCACGTCGAACAGATTCTGTGCGCCGCGACTGCCGACAAGGATTAAATCGACATTCACACGCGTGGCGATTTCGGCCATCGTGGATGCGACGAGTTCAAACTCAGGCTCGGAGTCGAAGAGCGCCCGGAAACCGATGAAGCGCAGGGGATCACTTTCGACGACTGCGATGCGGATTTGCGGTTTCTTAGCGGTAGCCGGTTTCATGTTGTGCCTCAGGTGCGCGTTAGCATAGCCTTTCCCGTGCCTATTTGGGAAGAAGGTGTATGCCTTAGGCCAATGATCGATGGTCCATGTACTATCGCGACGGTGCCACATTCACAGTCGCGAATGTGCATCTAAGCTGCTGTTTGGAGGGGTGAGGCATGGTTCTTAAGGTGAAGGCAGTCGCCATTGTGCTTGTATTGGCGAGTCTGGCGGTAGCGCAGGAATACGCGGCGAAATTCCCCGGAGATCCGGCACGATCCAATTCCGAGGCTGCTGCGCTGGGCTACATGCGCGTGGTGGTGAACGCGCAACGCGAATACAAAAAGCGCCACAACACGTATGCGACTTCGCTGACCGGCCTGGTCGGCCAGGGATCATTCACCAAACGGATGACGGACCCGAACCGTGGCGATTACCTTGCGAGGTTCAAGTCGAGCGGGAAGGATTTCTCGCTATCTATGACGCCTAAGGCACAGATTGACGCGACACATCGGGCGTTCATCGTCGATGAACGTGGCACGATTCGTGCCGAGGAAGAAAAGGCAGCTACGGCGGAGTCGCAGGCCGTGAAGCGCTGAAGTTATCTGCCGCTCGCGGTGCGCATCTCCCGCTCGGCTGGGCGCTGATTGTTGTAGCCATCGGAATAGCCGAGTTCGTATCCGAGCGCAAATGCCCTGCAGTAGGGGTTGGCTGTGTCCTGTTGAACCTGTTGGGGCGCTTCGCACGTCGCGCCTTCAGGGCGGAAGTTGGCAGCCGCTCGGCCATCGTTCAGTCCGACATCACGCCCCCGGTTGTATCCGGCAAAAAACGCCTGATCGAAATTGCTATCGGGACGGGTCGGGTCTCCCGTGACACCGGCGAGTTCGCGGACTAAGCCGCGAGACTCTCTGGCGGCGCGGAATTCACGACCGCCACGAGAATCTAAATAGCCTACTCGAAAGCCCTGCTCGTATCCCCGATCGAAAAGATTGCGATTGCCAAAATTAGATTGGAAATGTGAGTGCGCCGCTTTGAAATCTTTGATCTTCTGCACGTCGCGGGCATCGCGCCCCATGTGCAAATCCAGGTCTCCGAAGTGGAAGCCACGCTCGTATCCATGAATGTAACCGTGCGCAAAAGCGGAGCGGCGGTAGATGGGACTGGCGGGGTCCAGTGTGAGATGTGAATCTTCTTGGGCCACGCTGCAAGGCAGGGGCAGTAGCGCCAGGACGAGCAGCCCGGGAAGACAACGAAACCGCAAGCAGAACACGGCGAATCTCCTGCTCTTGAGATGTGGGAATCCCTGAGCTAGATGTCACGCGGGCCGACTGTGTCAACCCATTCGGAGACTCCGGCGAGCACGGCTTCTCGCTTGCGGCGTGCCGAGGCTGATGTCTGTGGCCTTACCATCGTGGTAGGTGACCGTGACGGGATTTCCGCCATTGGGATAACTGAGCACCCGGTCCCCTGCAGCGTTCTTGCCAAGCGTGCCATAGCCAACGGCGAAACTGGCCTGAAGCTCATTCATACCAGGCTTGACTTCGTGACGGGCGATGGCGTCCCACACCTCGGACGACCAATGCTTGTATAAGTCGTGCGGGTCCTGCAGGAAGAGGATTTCATCAGCATAAATGTTGTAGTCATCCCCGCGACGAATACCGATGGGAATACTGAATCGGCGACCATCCTTCTCGAAGACGGCCATGACCTGGTATTCGACGACCTTTATGCGCTGGCCACTTGGCGTTGTGAGTGTCTGGCCGACACCGCGCTCGTTCACCACGGCTACGAAGTTGAGTTTTTCGATGGGGCCGAGCGTCCCGGCAGGGTGCTGGAAATCTGTTCGGCTCGCGTATGGGTAAAATACGTAGCGATAGCCTTCACGCACCCAGGCGGGCCCTTTGGTCAGTTCCCTGGCCGACTTCAGATCGTAGGCATGCAGCTTCTTGGGAACGACATAGTAGTCGGGATTGAGTGCGCCTGAGGTTTGCCTGGCCGGCTCGGCGGGATGCCGACTGCGAAAGATGATGAGAACCCTTACGGCTGCCAAAATGAGCGCAATGAGCAGCACGATCTGAATCAGTCGCTTCGTGGTAATTTCCAACTTTCTTCCCCCTGATGGCGCTTGCGGCGGTTCCCCAAACGTGAGATGCACGTAACAGTTTATCCTGCTGCGCCCTAAGGGTTTATTGTCCGCCAGTCTAAGCTTTCTTGCGCATATGCGATGTGCCGATTCCAGCGCAAACTGCCATTACCTTTTACCCCAAAGCAACTGAGTTCGTTCGCTGCTCTGCACAAAATCCTGGGGGACTGATGCAACGGAGAGAGCGAAGTCAGGTTTTGGAGAACCTATCTCCCCGACGGCTAAACGGCCTTCGGGGAGAGCAGGTTTTCAAAACGACCGAACCTGGCCGGCGAGCGTTTGAATGCTTAAGGGTGTAGCAACACAGATGCTTTGCCACCCGCAGCCTCGACGCTCCTTTGTCGCATCCACCTTGGCGCTCGTTCTTTTATTGCTCTCAGGGCTCACGACACTCGGGCAGAACGCATCTCGCACTCCTTACGACAAAGAACTTGAAACCATTCAGAAGCAGTTCGCTTCGGATGCCGGCGTGGCGACCAAGGCCGTGCTGCTGGCCCGAGGGTACGAACTTCGCGAACTGGTAAGCGATCGCACAGCACTGGAGCGGTGGTTGCAATCCGTCGCCACCGGGAATGAAGAGGCGCTGGTACGCGACGAAGCGCAGCGACTGGCTCTGCTGGCGGCACGCCAAAGGGGCGAGCGCCGCGACGTAGAAAAGCGCTCGCCGTCGATCCTGCTGGTGGCAAAAAAAGCAGTCGAGGAGATGAAGTCGGCTGAGACGCTGGAGACGTTGGGTCACCTGGAGCAGGCGTCCGGCGATAACGAAGCGTTGCATCACTTTGAGGCTGCGGCGCACATGGCTCCCACGCCAGAGCGATGGTTATCAGTGGCGCGCGTTTGCGCAAATCAGTTGTGCCGCTTCTCTGCCCTGCAGAATGCGTCGCGGCTGGCGCCCAATAATCCGAAGGTGCAGCTGGCGACCGCCGAGTACTACATCTCGCGGGAGCAGGTGGAAAAAGCCAGAAACCTGCTGGCCGCCGCTCTGCGCTCTGAGCCCAACGACTTCGTCGCCCGAAAACGGTTGGCCGACATTTATGGCAGCGTGGGTTTGTTTAAGCAGGCGTTGGCGGAATACGAACGGCTGGCGCGCGACTTTCCTGTGCCGCTGTGGCTGCATCGGGAACTGGCTATCGCATTCGAGAGAGCTGGACAACTCGAGCACGCAACGCGGTTGGCCGAAGCAGCTTTCGCCGAAAACCGCGAGGGCGCGGTTGAGCGTAGTTTACTGGCGCGCCTTTATGAGCACCGTCGCGACGCGACCGGCGCACGGAAGTTTTATGAACGCATCGCGCTGATGGACTCCTCAGACGCCAGCGCACTATCGCAGATGGCACGTTTGCGTCTGGACGAGGGAGATGCTGCCGGTGCAGAGCGGCAACTGAGGGCCGGGGTGGCAACGCATCCTGACAACGCCTTGCTTCGTCAGGAACTGGCGGAACTACTGGTGCTCCAAAGGCGCAACCGTGAGGCCGAACGGGAACTGAAGAGCGCGGCCCTGACGAATCCGAATGCCGTGGGCTTACGCGAACGGATCGCCTGGCTCGGTGCGGTGAGCAGCGTCGAAGACACAGAGGCGGCTTACCTCGCAGACTTCGACCAGGTGAAGTCGAACGCACAGGGCATGAGCGGCCCGCATGACAGCGTGGTTGCGCTAGACAACGTGATCGCGCTGGCCGATGTGCGTGTCGACCGCGTCCAGCAGAATGGCCTGGCCTCGGCGCGTGTCCAGCAGATATTCAAGGTGATGAACGCGCAAGGCGCGCGAGAGTTCGGCACGAGGGCCGTGCAATATTCGCCAGCATCGGAGTCGCTGGAAATCCTGCGAGCGAGAGTGCACAAACAGGATGGCCGGATGATCGAAGCCGAGGAGGGTGGCGAAACATCGGTGGCAGACACGGGCGTTTCGATGTACTACGACGTGCGCTCGCGAGTGCTCCGCTTCCCTTCGCTGGAAGCAGGCGACCTAATCGAATTGGATTACCGAGTGTCGCCCGAGAGCGAGACAAATCCCTATGGCGACTACTACGGCGGGCTGACGCTATTCCGGGGCACCATGTCGACAAAGCTGAAGCGCTACGTGCTCCTGACTCCAGCCGAGCGGAATTTCCACGTAGTGGAAACTCGCATGCCACATTCGGCGAGCGTGACGGTCGCGGGCGGCGAACGCATTTACACGTGGGAAGCGCGAGATCTTGCGGCTCTGCCCAACGAGCCACGCAGCCCATCTGCAACGGAGATCGCGCCCTACATCTCCGTTTCAACCTTCAGCAATTGGGATGAACTGGGCAAGTGGTACGCGGAACTTGTGCGTCCGCAGTTCACGCTGGATGCTGCGCTTCGCGAGGTGGCGAAGCGAATCTCTGCTGAGAACCCCGAAGAACTGGCGCGCATTCACGCCATCCATCAACTGGTGCTTCGGAACACGCACTACGTGGCTCTCGAGTTCGGGATATACAGCTACAAGCCTTATCCGGTGAGCCAGATCTACGCGCGGCGTTTTGGCGATTGCAAAGACAAGGCTAGCCTGATGATCGCGTTGATGCGGGCGGTAGGCGTCGACGCCGAACTGGCGATGGTGCGCACTCGGCGCATGGGAGAGATTAACGAGCAGGTTGCGTCCATCGCGCCGTTCAATCACGCGATCGTTTACCTGCCGAAGTACGGACTGTGGCTGGACGGCACGGCGGAATATTCCGGCGCGCGCGAGCTTCCGCTCGAAGACCAGGGTGCGATGGCTCTGACGGTGAGCGCCGATGGCCGCACGCAGATGCACCGGATTCCGGTGACAACACCGGAGGACAACTACACGCATCGCGCGATACGGGCGGAAATTCGGCGCGACGGAACGATGCAGTTTTCCGGAACGGTGTACACACGTGGCGAGGACGCTCCGGGCTTGCGTCGCGAATACGAAGTTGCCGAGCGACAGCGAGAATCGATACGCGCCTCACTGGCCGAAGTATTTCCGACCGTGAAAGTGGAGAACGTGGAAGTGGACGGCGCGGCTGACCTCGAGAAAGACGTCACAGTCAAATTCAGCGGCGCGCTTGATGCTTTCTCCGGACGCTCATCGATGGCATTGACTGGTACGTGGATGCGGCGAGGGTATCTGCAAACGCTGGCTCCGCTGGGCGAGCGCACGCAAGACCTTCTGCTGCCGGCACCGTGGACCACAGAAGAAGAGTTGCAGTTCGCGTTGCCCGAGGGCACTGTGCGAGTGGAACTTCCGCAGGAGACGCGACTGGACAGCAAGTTCGGTTCGGCGGTGTTGAGGTATGACCGGCGTGGCTCGCAGGTGATAGTACGCACGCTGGTTCAGTTCCGGCAGATTCGAATCACGCCCGCAGAGTACGCCGAGTTTCGTGAGTTCTGTGCCGCCGTGGAACGGGGGTTCCGGCAGGAGGTGAAGGTGACGTTGCGATGAGAAGCCGCCTGATAGTGACGGTAATCACGCTGTGTATTTCGTTGGCGGCCATGGCGCAGTCTGGCGCAGGCGCAGGCAAGGCCCCGTCGAAACGTACACCGCGGAGCCAGTCCCAAAAGGCGAGTGAGGCTCTGTTCGTGCGCTCAGATATCGAGCAGGCGAAGCGCCTGGCGGCTGCCGCGCTGCGCAGGAATGCCGGCGATGCGCGTGCGCTCTTCGTACGCATGGAAGCCGCCGCGCTCGAGGCTGACGACGCGACTGTGCTGGATTCCGCGGTGCGCCTGTGCGCAAGCAGAGCAGCAGGCCCAGACGTGAAGGAGATTGCCGCTGCACGCATTCGTGACCTTGCGGCGAACACGAAGGACTTTCGGCGGGTGATGCCGCAGGTACGCAGGCTCGCGCGGGGAGCGGGGCCGCAAAGCGACTCATTGCGCTTCGCGCTGGTGAATGCGGCGTCCGATGGAGCGCCGGAACTGGACCTGCTGCTGCAATCGCGAGACTCCGGCCTGCTTACGGACTGGAAGATTGTAGGTCCGCTGGGAAAGCGGCCACATGCGGACTTCGACCGGAAGTTCGAGCCCGAGACTGACGGATTGAACAAGAGCCGTTACGGAAACCAGCGAAGCGAGTTCTTCCAGTTCGCAAACGGCAAAGTGCTGCTGCCCGAGTACATGACCCAGCAGGGAGTGTTCTATGCCGCTGCGGATGTGAGCGTACGCTCCGGCGGAGAATGGCGCGTGCGGGTAGAAAGCGCGGGAACGCTTCAGGTATGGATCGATGGGCGGTTGGTGGTGACGCGCGACGACCGTCGCAGAGCGCAGCCGGAAGTGATCATTCAGCCGCAGCACCTGTCGCTCGGCACACATCGCGTTCTGGTGAAGTTCGTTGGGACAGCGGCCCCGTTTCGTGTCGCCATCATGGCGCCTTCGGGCGGCTTGCGCCGGCGCAACAACAAGCCGATGATGCACGCCGGCCCTGAATCCGAATACGTCATGGCAAGTCTGCCCCACTGGCGCGGAGACTCCGTGGAGGCTCTGCGGCGACTGACGGCTTTGGCCGCGACACGCAGTTCCACAAGCGTACAGTTCGCTCTGGCGAACGCCTGGGCAGGCTCATCGCATCAGGAAGAGGTTGGGACGGAGGAACGCTTTGCTTTAACGTCAGCGCTGAAACTGGCACCTTCCGCGACGGCCGTTCGCGTGAAGCTGGCGTCGCACGCATTTGACGCGGAGCGAAACGATGAGGCGATAGCGCAGCTCAAGGAAGCACTGACGAGAGCGCCGAAATCGGAGCGAGCGCTTGCCCTGCTGTCGCGCGTTGCCGTCCGCATGAACTGGACGGCGGAGGCGATTGGCGCCTTCGATCAACTCGCGCGGATGCATCCCTCGTGCGACACGGTTCGCGAAGCTGCCTTGTACTTTTCGTCAGCACAGCAGTTCCGAAGAGCGACAGCCCTGGAACCGAAAATGGCCGGCTGCGCGCCGGCCTCTTTAACGCTTGCGAGATGGCTAGCGGATGCGGGCCGGCACAATGAAGCGGCCGACGAGGCCTCGCGCGTGAGGCACAAAAGCAAGCTGAACCGCGATGCCGTGGCGCTGGAAATGCGCGAGAGAGCGCTCGCGGGCGAACAGATAAAGGCACAGCAACTGGCGCGTGAATTGGCCGATCTGGCCCCGAACTCCGCGCCATTCGCGGCACTCGCGAAGTCGTATGCGGACGGGATTCTCAATGCGCAGCCTCGCGCAGAAGGTTTCGACACGGAGTCGGAGTTCTTTGCAAAATACAGGCGAGATGGTTCGGCATTGGTGCGCGATGCGGCAGCCAGGACGTACTCGGGCGGTCCTGCGGTCCTGCTGCTGAACGACAAAGTCTCAATGCTGCGCGAAGACGGCAGCGGCGCGGTTTACGTGCACAAGATCACGCGCGTGCTGAACCGCGACGGCATTGTGCGTCACGGCGAGGTAAAGATTCCGCAGGGCGCACGTCTCCTCGAGTTACGCACGATTAAAAGCGACCTGACGATAGCCGAGCCGGAATTCCACCAGCACAAGGCAACAATCTCGATGCCGGCGCTCGCGCCCGGCGATGCTATCGAGCAAGAGTACGTGATTCCGTTCTCCGCACCGGAAGCGCTGATCTCGCACGCCGCCGATTTTGAGTTTACGTTTGGCTCATTCACGGAGCCGATCCTGTACTCACGCTTTGTCTTGATAAGTCCAGCTTATATGCGAGTCTCCGAGGTGAACGGCGCGCCCACGATGAAGTCGTCCGCTACGGTAGACGGAGTTCTGACGCGCGTATGGGAACAGAACGAAATAGCGCAGTTCCCACAGGAGCCGTCGCTGCCGAAACGTGCTCTGCTGGCGACGGTTCGCCCGGAGACGCCGGAAGACGAGACGGCAATGATACGCGGCAATGCCATGGAAGCTGTACTCCAGGCGTCTCGCGTCGGCATTCGCGCGGAAATGGTCGCCAAGAAGCCGGCAAGCGCCCACGGGCGGGAAAACGATGAGCGGGAGACGGCGCGGGCGGCGTTGCGTTACGTCACGGCGAAGGTCAAGCCCGATAACAGCAGCTTCGCCAAGGGCGAAGTGACGGACGCCGAGGAGTCGCTGGCGAGTGGAGAGGGGAGCCGCACGGCCACGCTGCTGGCTGTAGCGAGGGCTGCAGGGCTTAATGCCGACCTGGCGATGGCTCGCTCTGCAGGCACGAGTGCAACGGCGTTCAACAAGCCGCTGGTGCTGTTCCGATTCTCCACGGGCGATGTGGTCGTTGACGCCGAAATGGATGGAATGCCTTTCGGCGCGACGATGCCGGATGTGGACCGCAGCAAGGCCCTGCAGTTCCGCTTGAGTGCGCTCGGCCGGCAAAATGCTTCCACCCTGGCACCACTTCCCCCTTCTACTTTCGACGAGCGCAGCGTGGCACAAGCGGAAGTGAACTTCGACCGGACGGGTACATTCACGGCGCGCGTAATCATCACGATGTCGCCGTGGCGCGGGGCACAGATGAGGAACGTTCTGCGCGGGATCGCACCGGCGGAGCGCCCGCGCTTCTACGAGCAGTTGGCCATGCGACTATTCGCCGGTGCGACCGGCACGGCGGGCGAAGTGCGCAACGAACTGGATGCGGACCAGCCGCTGACCATTACGGTGACATGCCGCTCACCGCACTATCTGGACTTCTCCAGGCAGCAAATCGATATCGACCAACTCGCTCCTGCACTAGGGTTGCGGCGCATGTACGCGACGTCCGCACAGCGACGCTTCCCTATGTACATAGACTCGCTCTTGTTTGAGACCTCTACCTTCCGAGTGCGCCTGCCCGAAGGCGTGAAGGTAGCACGCACGGCACCGGACTTCGCGCTAACAACCGAGTTCGGCAGCTATGGAGTGACCTTCCGCTTGCTCTCGCCCTCAGAGTTGGAGATTCGGCGCGAGTTTTACATTCCGACGCAGGTGATCGAGACTGCGCAATACGCATCGTTCAGCAGTTTCGCTAATCAAATCGAGGACGCGGAGCGACAGCGCCTGACTCTGGAAATTGCTCGCGGCAGTGCGCCTGCGGCATCGGTGCGCTAGACTGGACGCAGGGGGTGAGATGGTTACGAACGAAGAGGTAATGACAGCGCTGAAAGATTGCTACGATCCAGAGATCCCGGTCAATCTTGTAGACCTCGGACTGATCTATGATGTTCGCCTGAAACCAACGGCTCTGCCGGGCAGCGACGGACAGGACGTAGAAGTGGATATGACGCTCACCGCGCCCGGGTGCCCCGCGCACACCATGATCAGCGAGCAGGTGCGGCACAGATTGCTCTCACTGCCAGGCATCAAGGACGCAAATGTAAATGTTGTGTGGAGCCCGCCATGGACTCCGGAGAGATTGAGCGACGCCGCGAAAAAGCAGTTGGGAATCGAATAGCCAAAGAATACAAAATCAAAGGCCCCGCTGGAATCGAGCGGGGCTTTTCTGTATAGACCTGCATAGTCGCGGATTTTAGCTGTATTCCTGACGCATCTCGTTGTAGGCGGCCATGCTGCGGCGTTCCGCTTCTTCGGCAAAACGTTCGCTGAGTTTGGATAGCACGGCAAAGATCTGGGTAGCGCGATTGACGTACTCGGGCGCGTTCTCCCAGACGTCTTCGAACTTCTCTGGATATTCCGAGGCGAGCAAGGCGAGTCCGCCCGCGGCCATCGCTACGCCAACTGGGCGGCGTCCGGTCATGAACAGCACTGCGCCGGCTCCAAGCGATCCAAACACCAGCGCTTTCTTCCAATTCTGCATATTCGTCCTCCGGTCACGTGAGCGGGTAGCAGCCGCAATGGGCATGCGTGCAACGTCAACGATACTTAGAGCAACTCAGCAGCTGAGCCGTTGCACCCGGCAGAGGAAAAGACCCGCCTTGGGCATTGCACTCTACAAGTGTGCCGCGTACCCTTTGCAACGCCAAGACAATCCACGGCCAACTCCAGTCGCCAAGTCAGTCAAAGATACCACCGAAGTCGGTTGTTTGACCGGTACTCGAGGCCGGAGTGCAGGATGCGCGACTCCGGGAAATGGCCGGAAATAAACAAATTACATTCTGAGTGGTAAGCTGTAGGGCGAAGTAGAAGTTGCTATGAAGTGTCGCCTGCAACCCATGACAACGTTGACCCCCGAGACGGTACGAGCCGAAATCGAGAAATTCTGGAACGCATTCACAAGTAAATCTGCCGAGGCGCTGGAGGAGTTCTACGCGCACGAGTCAAGCGTTTTCGGCTCCACGGCAACCCGGCCTGAGCCGGGACGCCTTGCGGCGACGCGACGCAAGCGTGAGTACTTCACCGCAAATTCCCAACTTCGCTCGCAAGTGGGCCTTATAGACATTGTCATGTTGGGCGATACGGCGGCAGTGGCGAGTTATACGTTTCAGTTCCACGCTTCCAGGATAGCGACTGCGACCGCAAAGAGTTCCGACGAACACATCTTGCATGGCCGCGCGACACAGGTCTTTGCCGTGGACCACGACGGCTCAATCCGCATCTTCCATGAGCATTTCTCACTACCATATACGGCTTGAGACGCGCCGCTCGGCTGTGCATCAGGTTATAATGTTCTCGCGCGCCCGTAGCTCAGCTGGATAGAGCGATTGCCTCCGGAGCAATAGGTCGGGAGTTCGAATCTCTCCGGGCGCACCATTTATTCTTTTCCGTTTATCGTGTCTGGAGACCTCCCGCGTTATTGCGACCAGCGCTCGGTAAATCCCATCACATCAACGTTCATCCTGATTCATTGCTGCTTCCAGTTCACCAGATACAGCCTCTCCTGCCTCGGGCAGAAGAACTTCCAACCGCTGTCGGTCAGGTATGCGGGATCCTCTTCCATCATGTAAACCTTCTGGCCACCCCATTCCGGCACAGCAGTCTGCGTATTCAACTCGATCGAGATGTATGAACCTTTGCGCAGACGCTTGGCATCGGCCGAGGAATCCTTTGTCTGCGAGGCGCGGAAGTCGATGCTTGCGCCCAATCCGTGGCCCTGATTGCCGAGGGGATGGCTATATATCTTGGCCTCGATTCCCTTCTGCTTCATCTCTTCCATCGTAACGTTGTAAACCTCACCTGCCGGACGGCCCGGGCGCGAAGCGCGGAGCATGAGCACATCTTGCAGCATGTTGGTGTTATGCAGGGCGCGCTCCAGGCCGGCAGGCGCTCGGCGTTCGCCTTTCCGCAACACATAGGCCATCTTCTGCCAATCAGTGTTCAACCCCATGTAGGTGATGCCAAAGTCGACGTGAAGGACGTCGCCGGGCTGGATGACCGTTGCCTCTTTCGCTACGGCGAGGAAGCCGTGCGAGGTCTCGTTCGGCACGTCCTTTCGCTGCACGCGAATGTCCGGCTGGAACCAGGTGGTCACTCCGTGAGCCCACAGCTGGTCGTAGAGCCATCGGCGAATGTCGCCGACCGTAGTCTTGCCAGGCACGATGACTTCATTCGAGAGCGCGCGGCGGGTCAGCAGATCGGTCAAATAAAGGACGTCGTTGTATGGCGCCATTTCTTCTGGAATGCGAGTGTCGAGATACTCCTCGATCAGGTCCTCAGCACTGACGAATCGTGACGTCGCCTCCGAACCCATCGCCGCCGATAGGAACTGGTAACTGTCGTGAGTGAGGCTTCGTGTGACACCCCGTTTGCCACCGATGCTCAAAGCAATCCTCTTCGGCCGGTACTTTGCATAGAGTTCCGCCAGGACCCGTTCAGCCGGTTTGTCTTCTTCGGAAATTTCGAAGAAGGGCCGCAGATTCTCATCCCCAAAGCGCACGACCGCGACCTTCTTCAATCCCTCTTTCCCTGTGTCGAGAAATGCAAAAATATCCCGATTGCCTACGTAGGGACGCGGCGGCGCAATGAATTCCGTAAGCGGATCGTTGTGAAACTCTTCATTCAAAACAATGAACATGTCGATCCCACGGGTACGCATCATCTGTAAGAGCATTTCGTAACGCTTGGGCAACCAGCTTTCCCGCATAGCGATCTGCTGTGAAAGCGGCAACAACTTCGACGGCTGGCGTTCGGCGGCGTCGCTCCCGAGCGACGCGGCGAAAAAGCAAAAAAGCGTCACGATGGCGAACTGGCGCCGGAAACTCATTCGCACATGTCGAATTGGTACAGGACTGTTGACTCGCAAAAGCTGCTACCTCGATTCGCGAAGCCTCGAGATGATCTTGTTAACGACAGTCATGATGGCGCGCGTCTGCATCTGCTCGTTGCTGCCGCCAAAGAGTCCGGCAGAGGCTGAGCCCTCTTCGGTGAAGGCCAGAACCGGCTCGGCTGTGGCGGCATCGCGCAATATAACCTGAACCTTGATCCGCGCGGCCCCTCCAAACGTAAACTGGCGCCGGAGGCGATTGCCGCGCCTGTATCCCACGATAGTGGCAAGAAGCTCAAGCTTCTCACCAGGTTCGCTACCGGTTGCAGGAACAGTTTGCGCGTTTGTGCTGCCGGCATCAATGACTTCGGAAAAGAGTTTCGCCTTTTGCAAGCGAGAGACGAGCACGCGATGCAGAAGCAGATTGTCGCCGCCCGGGAACTCTGTGGTCTCGTTGCTATTTACCACAGGGATGCTGCGCACGACCAACAGCTTGTATGTAGCAATGGGCTTTTTCGACTTGGCCCCACGACGCGAAGTTGCGCCACTGCTGGCATCGACAGGATCGCCAGGCCGCAACTGCCTTCCCACGGCGTTTGACGCCTCGATCATCTGCTTAGCTGTTGGCGGGAAGTAAGCGGCACCGCGAGTGCGGAATGCAAGCTGCTGCAAGGTCTCCTGCAACGCCACATCGCTACCGGGGGTGGCGACGAAGTAGAGCGCCACCGGTTGCTTTGCCCGCGAACTGGGTTCGAGCGTAGCTGGGGAGATCTTACTCGCCGAATCCATTCCGGCCACGAATACCACAATTGCGATGTTTTCGTTCGCCGCGTCATTGCGCAGATGATCTGCCGCGACCGCGATGGTATCGAACAGTGCAAATCGACCGTCGCGCCGTAGCCGCTTGGAAGCGTTTAGCACGACGGAAGCGTCTCCCGTGAAATCCTGTACCAGGACGGGCTTGTCGCTGGTTGAATAAACGCAGAACTCGTCTTCGGCTGTGAGATTGGTTATGAGGGCTGCGACACTTTTCCTAAGTTCGCCGGCTCGCTTGCGCGCCGTTCGAGACGTATCGACCACGATGGCGACGGAGGCTGCTTCGTGAGCGGAAGCGCGTGCCGCAGGCTCTTCTGCTGGCGCGTCGGCCGTGTCCTGCGCGACGGCTGCGTTGGAATACAGAGCCGCAAACAGTACCGCGACGAACAGCTTGCGCGACTGGGACAACGACATACAAACGCCTTCGGGTGGGATGAAGCTTCGGCAAGTTAGATTCTGCGCGGCGGGAGAGAGTTGGTGGGGGTTGCCGCACGGGCCAGGATAGCCGGGTACACACGATTTTGTGACCACGCGTGCAGGCGCCCGCAGGTTTCAATTCTGGCCAGCTACCCTGCGTCTAGCTTTTCACGCCGCCAAAGCATCAGCCAGATCGCCGCTGGAACTGCCGGAGCAGATCAACCTCAGCGGAGCGCAATTTACTCATCAACTCTCAAGCAAATTCGCTACTTCTTCACCGTCTGTTGCGGCTTGGGCGGAGGCCCCACATTGGGCGGAAGGGTTCCGGTGAGAGCCTCCATGAAGGCCAGCAGATCGGCGCGCTCTTGTCCCGTCAGGAAGCCGAGCGGGTGAATTTGCTTGTCGAGATGCGGATTGGAGTTTGTGCCACCTATGTAGAAGTCGAGAACGCTTTTCAGCGTCTGGTGACTTCCATCGTGCATGTAAGGAGCAGTAAGCGCGATGTTACGCAACGACGGCGTTTTGAATGCGCCGCGGTCCGCGTCCTGGTTCGTGATCTGGAAACGCCCCTGATCGGTAAGGCGCTCGCCATCCACACCAACGCCGATGTTGTGAAACTTGTTGTCCGTAAAGAGAGCGTGCTTGTCCTCGACCGTGTGGCAGTTAGCACAGTTCCCTTTCTTCGTGTCGCGGAAAAGCGCGAACCCACGCTTCACGGAATCGCTGACCGCGCGCTCATCGTGTCCGTAGTACCAGCGATCGAAAGGAGAGTCGCCGCTCACAACCGTGCGCTCAAATGAGGCGATAGCTTTTCCAACCATCTCGAACGTGATAGGGCCGGAACCAAAGGCTTTCTCGAACTCCGCACGATATTCGGGATCGGCGGAGAGGCGGCGCTCAACTCCCTTCAGCGTGTGAGCCATCTCGACAGGATTCTCAACCGGACCTTCCGCCTGCTTCTCGAGTGAGGCAGCGCGTCCATCCCAGAACTGCGTCGTGTAGTAAGCCGAGTTGAATACCGTGGGCGAGTTGCGCACCCCGGTCTTGCCGTTTACGCCCGTGGAGACAGGCTTGGGATCGCCGAAGCCGCGCTCCGGATCGTGGCACGTGGCACAGGAAACGGTGTTATCGATCGAGAGAGATGTGTCGTAGTACAGGCGACGCCCGAGAGCAATAGTTTCGACTGTCGGCGGATTGTCGGCCGGGATCGGGACAGGAGGCAAGCCCAGCGGCGCGACAATAGCCACAGGCGTTCCGCGAGGGACTGCGTGCCGAGGTTCCTCCCGCCACGCATACGCAAACAACAGGGCCGCAACAATGGCGGCAGAGACCAGAAGGAACAAGGGCTTACGAGGACTCATAAGGACGTACGCGCCAATTGGATGACTTAGCAGAGCCGATAGCTGAAGCTAAGGAATGAACGACTCTGCTTATGGTCTCATTCCGCCGCTGTGGTTTACAAGCCTTACCTCAGAACCAACAGCCGCGCCGGAGGCTAACGCACGAAGACTTAAGCGCTCTTTACCATACCCTTCGGCTTGCTGGCCTGTTGGTCGGCGCGACGCTCCTGGCGCTGCTCCGAGATTACGGCCGAGATGCCGAGCACTCCCATGACGAGAAAAATCAAAGCGACGGCCAAAGCTATTACGAGGATTGGCATACTGACACCCCCACCTAGCGATTCTGTCCCCGTGGTTACCTGCGAGCCGTGACGCCTGTCACTAGCACACGTGACACTAAGGGGACCGGCCACCCCGGTACTCGTGACCGCAGACGACATACCTATCTGCGGCGGCGCTAGGAGATGAACCTCAGGCGCGTGGAGGGATGACGTAGAAGACGATTGCGAAGTAGTGGCAGACGCTTCCGCCGAGCACAAATAGATGCCAGACGGCGTGCGCGTACCGGCGCTGCGAGGCAAAGAAGATCACGCCGATCGTGTAGAACATGCCTCCGCCTAGCAGCCAGAGGAACCCGTGCCAATTGAGTGCATGAAGCAACGGCCTTATGCCCAAGACGGCGAGCCAACCCATGACAATGTAGAGAGCGGTCGAGAGTATCGCGAAGGCGTCCACGGCAAAAGTTTTGAACACGATGCCCAGGATGGTTAGCCCCCAAATGGTGCCGAACAGTGACCATCCCAGCGGACCGCGCAGATGGATCAGGGTGAAAGGCGTGTAGGTTCCTGCGATGAGCAGGTAAATTGCGGAGTGATCGAAAACGCGAAAGACACGTTTAACGCGAGGCCCTTGAACGGTGTGATAGAGCGTAGAACTAAGATAGAGCAGCACAAGCGTTGCGCCGTACACGCTGCAACTAACGACGTGCCAAGCGGTGCCACGCAAGGCGGCAAGCACCACCAAGACGACCAGGCCCGCGATGCTAAGCAGAAGCCCTATACCATGAGTGACGCTATTGGCGATTTCTTCGCTAAAATGAACGGCCTGTTCTCGCGTTGGATGCATTTCTTACTGCACACTAGCACAGTTTGAACCGTGTATACAGGACGCCGTAAGCGCCACACACACGCCAAGCTCGTGCTGGAACGGAACAGAAGACTCGGAACGCGCTACTTAAATTCGGCGAGCCGTGCGTCAACGTGGGCCAGTTCGCGCTTGAGCAGTTCGTTATAACGCTCGTTCGCGGAACGCTCTAATTGCTCCACCACTCGCGCGCGCGTCATCTTCAATGCCTGGATGCTGCGCAGCTTTGTCGCGTTCTCAAGGTGACGAATGCGATCCTGCTCTTCTTGGGTTACGGATGTTTCGGTTGCTAGACTCTGCTGTTCATCAACGGACTTACTTTCCCAACCTCTTGCCATACTCACTATTATAGGAGAATTGCTGGTCAAAAATCACTCGCGATACGAAGAAGTACAGAAAAAATGAACGAAACGCTTGTCTCACGCACGATGATCCCGTGGAATCGCGCTGCCAGGATTGATGAACGATCGCAATTCCCGCTGGTTTCCGGCATGCCCAAGAGGATGCCAATGCAGCCATTGGTCACAACTGCTCTTCTCTGTTGTCCGGCCAGCCGTATGCGTGACTGTGCATCGGGAACCCGCGAAAATCGTGTGCGAGCTTAGCGCAGACGGGTGAGCTCCTTACGCGCTTCGTCCAGCTCGGGGTTCATGCGCAATGCGGTTTGCAGTTCAGCGACAGCCTCCTGCTTGCGACCCATCTTTTGGTACACCTGCCCTAGCTTCCAGTGCGCGAAAGCAAGCGACGGCGCGCCGCCCTCGGGCTCTTGCGAGAGATACTTCCGCAGGTAACGCTCGGCGCGCGGCAGATCTCTGTCATTACCGGCAAGCACGCGTGCTGCTTGGAAATAGGGCTCAAGGTTATCGGCGACGTTCTTCTCGGCTGCAACGAGAGTCGCATCCAAGGCGACCCAGTCGTTGCGGAGCGCGAGCAGCGAAACCATCGCGACATAGGCGTTCACGCGGCCAGAGTCAAGCTTGAGGGCGGCGCGCAACTGCTGCTCGGCTCGGTCGTAGGCCTTCTGCGACTCGGAGGCGTAAAGGCGCGCCAGCGCGAGGTGTGCGGCAGAACTTTTCGGACTGGCTTCGATGGCCTTCAGGTAAAGTTTTTCGAGCTTGTCTGTTTGCTTCTCATAGCGCGCAATCGACGCCTGAGCCATATAGCCCTCAACCGGGTCGAGACGGAAAATCTCCTCAGCTATGGCCCGGGCCCGCGTTCGGTCGCCCCCGGCGATGCTGGGCGCCTGAAGGTAATACTCCATGAGTCCGATGCGGGCATCGACATTCTTCGGGTCGAGCGCAGCCGCGGTTTCAAGTTCCTTCTTGATGCCGCGCGCCAGCATAGCCTGCCTGAAGAGGTTGGCCTTTTGCGCGATTTCTCCCTGTATCTCAGCAAGCGCAAGGTGGTATTCCGCCTTGTTCCCGTTCAATGCCACGGCCCGTTTTGCGAAGTCAAGGGCAGCATTCGTCTCGCCGAAGGCGAACCGGATGCGTGCAAGCAAGTAGAGAGTGTGCGCGTCCTGCGGATTCGACTTGTACTTCTGCTCGACAATGACACGCGCCTGCTTCCAGCGGCCATGCTCAATAAGCTGCTCGGGCGTAGTAGCTGCCGACGCCATAGCGGCGAGCAGGCAAACGCAGGCGAATAAACGCGCAGCGGCGCGGGCGGCATAAGTTGTACTTAAGGTCATTCTGAATTCAGGCTTCCATCACTGACGATTCGGCTCCAAAGAATAGTTCATTGTACGAGAACCGTTCCGGCCGGGATAGGCCGCCGCGCAATGGATTACTGCATGATCTTTGCTCCGCGAAAATGGCGCATATAAACGCGCATGTGATGGTCTGGGAAGTTCGCATTTTGCAGGCGCGCCATGACCGCGTTTGCGCGGAGTACTGGCTCAAGATCAACCTGCACCTGAGCTACTTCACGTAGTTGCGCCAAGTCCTCGCGGATTACCGTCGGCGATACGGCCGCGGCGAGCACCTCGACGTCTGGGACCTCGACGACGACAGCGTCAGCCATGCGAGTTTTGGAAGCGTCCTTGCGCGCGGCGAGGATCGAGTTGGAATCGCTCGGCACCACGTTGGCTTGGGGCGGCCCGGAACTGCACTCCATACACTTGCTGGCGGAGGCGGCCGCAACAGGCGTCTGGGCTTGCGGCGTGGATTCGGCCAAAGGTTTTCGACCTGCCAACGCAGCGCGACTGATGAGGTTGAGGCCCGCGTTCGTGTCGCCGGAAATCATCTTTAGCTGACCAGCGATGTACAACACCGCGGGATTGTTCGTCACGGTGTAAAGCGCATTGTGGTATGCCGCTCCGCCCATCGCTATTGCCGAACTCAGAACCGCGATTATCAACGTGTTGCGTCCCATCTCTTGCTCCTCAATTCGCCTGATATACAGACGGAGTCAGAAGCCGATGGTTAGTGCTGGTTCCTTATTTTTTTGTTAAGCCGGATCAATTCTGGTTCGGAGCCGCAGCTCCTGTGGTACGGCGAGGAACAGCAAGTTTCTCCAGAATTTGTGGCGCAAGCTGGGAGACGCTGCCTGCGCCGAGCGTCAGGATCATCTCCCCGGCACGCGCAGACTCGACGACGGACTCGACTGCACTTGCGAAGGAATCGGCGAAGTCAGCCGGATGCTCGTTGCCGCAACGTATGCGCGCTGCCAGGCTTTCAGCGCTCACGCCTTCAATTGGTTGCTCGCTTGCCGCGTAGATCGGAAGCACGCAAACGGTATCGGCATTCCGGAACGCGTCGGCGAAATCCGACATCAAAAGCTGTGTTCGGCTGTAACGGTGAGGCTGGAAGATGACATGAATCCGCTTATAACCGCAACCGCGCGCGGCCGCAAGCGTCGCGCGAATCTCCGTCGGATGATGTCCGTAGTCGTCAATGACGTCAACACCTGCAGCGTTTCCCCGTAACTGAAAGCGCCGGTCCACCCCGCGGAAGTTGGCCAATGCCTCGCGAATGTGATCGGGGGCGACATCAAGGCCAATGCCGACCGCAATGGCAGCCGTCGCATTCAGAACATTGTGGAGACCGGGGATGCGCAGAATGAATTTCCCCAAATCCTGCCCCTTGAAGTTGACGCGGAACTCGTTGCTGATCCCAGTGGAACCCGCCGGGCGTGCCAGCAACTCAACCAGGAAATCCGAGCCCTCGCGCGTGCCGTAGGTCACTATACGGCGTTCCGCTCGCGCCAGAATCGCACGAAGGGCATCGTTGTCATTGCAGGCGACGACCGTGCCGTAGAAGGGTACGCGATCCATGAAGTCGAGGAACGTTTGTTCCACGTCCTCCATGTCGCGATAGCAATCCATGTGCTCGCGATCGATGTTGGTAATGACTGAGAGGATCGGTGACAGCTTCAGGAACGAGCGATCACTCTCGTCGGCTTCCGCGACCAGATAGTGCGACTTGCCAAGCCGGGCGTTGGAACCCATGGCATCGACGCGTCCTCCGACAACGACCGTCGGATCAAGTCCTCCAGAGGCAAGGACGGCTGCAACCATGCTGGTCGTGGTTGTCTTTCCGTGCATGCCCGCGACGGCGATTCCGTACTTTAATCGCATCAGTTCGGCAAGCATCTCGGCCCGCTGGATGACGGGCAAATGCAGCCGGCGAGCTTCCCTGACCTCAGGATTTTCGCGGGAGATGGCAGAGCTGGTCACGACAACTTCCGCGCCATGCACGTTCTCTGCGCGATGCCCTTCGGAGGTGATTGCCCCAAGTGAAGCAAGACGGCTGACCGCAGGCGACGCCTTCAGGTCAGAGCCAGAAACCTTGTAGCCGAGCGTGAGCAGCACTTCGGCGATGCCGCTCATGCCGATGCCGCCGATTCCTACGAAATGTATGCGTTGAATTTTCGCGAACATGGGAGTGCCGAAAAATGAAGATAGCACGTCCGTAAGGGGGATGCGGAGCGCATCCTGCTATTCGTGCTGGCTCTGTACGTCCGCAGGAATTCCGGCTACGCGAGCGGCAATGCGCGCAATGTGCGCCGCCGCATTCGCGTGTGACATGCGTCGTGCGGCCTCGGACATATGCTGCAAGCACTTGCGATCACGAAGCAGCCCCGCTACAACATCGACCAGGCGCCCGGGCGTGAGTTCCTTCTCGGGGATCAGCATGGCCGCCCCGCCGCGCGCCAGGGTTTCGGCGTTGCGGCGCTGGTGATCGTCGGTTGCGGTAGGGAGCGGCACAAAGATTGCCGGCTTTCCAGCGGCTGCGACCTCGGCCACAGTGCTCGCACCGGAACGGCAGACCAGAACATCAGCCGCAGCAAATGCGCAGGGCATGTTGTCGATAAAGGGTGCGACCTCGGCGGAGATGCCGGCCTTGACGTACTCGGCCTGGACCTCCAGGTAATCGCGTTCCCCAGTTTGATGGATGATGTGGATACCGGGCACGCGTTGGTTCAGCGACGCAAGCGAATCTGCCAGAACGCGATTCAATGCATGTGCCCCCTGGCTGCCTCCGAAGAGTAGCAGCGTAGGAGGCGTGCCCGCCGGACGGGGAGGCACACGGAAGAACTCCTGGCGAACTGGAACGCCCGTCACTTCACAATGGCCGAACCAGCGGCAAGTTTCCTCGAAATGCACGGCCGCCGCCGATGCCATTGGCGCGACGAGCTTGTTGGCGAAGCCGGGAACCACGTTGGGCTCAAACACCACAGTCGGCAGGCCCTTAAAGGAGGCAGCCAGCATGGCTGGCCCTGAGGCGTAACCGCCGACGCCGATAACGACATCAGGGCGGAAATCGTCAATAATGCGCCACGCGGCGGCAATGGCACGCGGCAGGGCGGTCACGGTTTTCAACCGGGTTGCCAGGCTGACACGCTTCAGCGCACCGACTTCCACCAGCTTAAGTTCATAGCCGGCAGCCGGAACCAGGCGCGTCTCCATGCCGCGAGCCGTGCCCACGAAGATCACTTGCGCGTTATATTGCTCACGCAACTCGTTCGCAATAGCGAGTGCGGGAATGACGTGTCCACCGGTTCCTCCGCCTGCCAGAATCGCGCGCATATTAATCCGTTTGCTGCGTAATGTTGAGTAATACGCCGACGCTTGCCAATGTCACAAACAATGATGACCCTCCGGAGGAAATGAACGGCAGCGGTATGCCCTTAGTCGGTAGCAGCCCGAGAACCACGCTGATGTTGAAGAATGCCTGTATGACCACCATCGCCGTGATGCCGCTGACAAGGAAACGCGCATAGTTGTCGCGCGTATTGATCGCCGCGCGCAAGCCGCGCCAGCAGAAGATCCCAAACAGCAGGACGACGGCAACCGAGCCAATCAGCCCGAACTCTTCACTGATCACGGCGAAGATGAAGTCGGTCTGCGGTTCAGGAAGATAGAAGAGCTTCTGCTTCCCTTCCATCAGGCCCAGGCCGGTCACTCCGCCGGTTCCGACAGCGATGAGGGACTGGATTATGTGAAAGCCCGTTCCCAGCGGATCGGCATAAGGATCGATGAAGGCGAGGATGCGTTTGTAACGCCATGGAGTGCGGAAGATCAGCACCCAGAGCGGCAGCATCGCTGCCAGCGCGGCATAACCGTAGTATCGGAATTGCATGCCTGCCGCAAACAGCACCGCCCCGGTGATCGCCCAGCACATGATCGCCGTACCCAGGTCAGGCTCGGCGACAATCAATGCGGTAAAAATCACGGTAGGAATGACGGCCGGCAGCAGGGTATGTCGCCAATCCTTGATGGTCTTTGTGCGTGTCTCCAGGAAGTAAGCGAGAAAAAGGATGAGCGCCGGTTTCGCAAGCTCCGACGGTTGAAACGAAAATGCTCCGAGCTTGAGCCAGCGATGCGTGTTGTGTGACCGGTCGAGCGCAAACACGGCCAACAGCAGGATCGTGGTGATCCCGAGAAAACTGAAGACGACCGCCGGGGCCTTGTAGCGCTTGTAGTCCACATTCATCAGGATGAACATGGAGATCATGCCGCCAATAGCCCAAACGAACTGGCGCAGGAGAAAGTTGTACGGCGAACCGAAGCGCTCCTTGGCGATCACGGCCGAGGCGCTGAAGACCATGACCAAGCCGATGAAGACGAGCAGCAGTGTGACCGAGAACAGCCACTTGTCTGCACTGACGCGCTTGGCCATCTAGACGCGGCCTCCCTGCTTACCCGCAGCTTCGCGCGCGGCCAGCGCGTGCACCGTCTCTTTGAAGGCACGACCACGTTGCTCGTAGCTCTGGAACTGATCGAAGCTGGCGCAAGCGGGAGCGAGCAGCACGATGTCTCCGGCCTCGGCAATCTCAGCGGCTCGCCGCACCGCGCTCTCAAGAGTTGCTGCGCTTACGATCTCCACCACGCCCGCAATCTGGGACTCGATCTTCTGCGCCGCCGCGCCGATCGTGTACACCTTCTTGACGCGCTCGCGTAGCAAATCGCTGAGCACCGCGTAGTCGGAACCCTTGTCTTTGCCGCCCAGGATGATGTGGATGTTTCCGGGAAACGACTCCAGCGCTTTGATCGTGGCGTCCACGTTCGTAGCTTTTGAGTCGTTGAAGTACTGCACGCCCCTGATCGTCGTTACGTACTCCAGGCGATGTTCGACGGCCTTGAAGTCCTTCACGGCGCGGCGAATCTTCGCAGGCTCAATTCCGGCAATCATGCCCATGACAACCGCCGAGAGTACATTCTCCAGGTTGTGAGCGCCTTTCAACGTCATCTCCGAAGCCGGCATGATCTCGTGTTCGCCATCCGCGCCACGGAACACGATCCCGCCATTGCGGACAAATGCTCCGCGCTCAACCTCGCGCTTACGGCTGAACCAGTACGTCTGCGGCCTGAGTCCCTGCGCCATCGCAACACAGATAGGATCATCGGCGTTCAGGACTGCAAAATCTTCTGCACCCTGGTTTTCGAAGATTCGCGCCTTCGCCGTGATGTAGTTCTCCATGGAACCGTGGCGGTCGAGATGGTCGGGGGTAACGTTGAGCACGGCCGCAATGTGCGGACGGAAGGTCTCGATTGTCTCCAGTTGGAAGCTGGAGATTTCCAGCACAACCCAGGTTTCCGGCGAAGATTGCTCGACGAAGGTGATGGCGGGGGTTCCAATGTTTCCGCCGACGAGAGCCTTGCCCCCGCCTGCGGCGATAACTTCACCGGTCAGCGTGGTGGTCGTTGTTTTGCCGTTCGATCCGGTGATGGCGACGATCTGGCCCTGCAGGTATCGAGCTGCCAGTTCGATCTCTCCGATTACAGGAACGCCCAGGCGGCGCGCTTGCTCAAGCTGCGGAACATCGAACGGGACGCCAGGGCTGATGACGATCATGTCCTGATCACGAAATGTGCGCTCGCCATGTTTTCCAGTTTCGACGACGATGCCTTTATCGAGCAGCGCGGGAATTTCCTGCCGCAGTTGCTCCTCTGACTTCGCGTCCGAGACGGTTACGCGAGCGTCGCGCGCCTGAAGGAACAAAGACGAGGCGACACCAGACTTCCCAAGCCCCACCACAAGTACGCGTTTTCCTTTAACGTCCATTGCCTTCTATCCTGCGGGCATTCCCGCCATTGTCCATGCCGACGCGCGGCTAACGTAACTTCAAGGTGGTAAGTGCAAACAGCGCGAAAACCAGGGACGCAATCCAGAAGCGCACGATAATCTTCGACTCCGACCATCCCAGCAGTTCGAAGTGGTGATGCAACGGCGCCATCTTGAAGATGCGTTTCTTGCGGAGCTTGTAAGACGCAACTTGCAGGATCACCGAAAGTGCCTCAATAACGAAAACTCCGCCGATGAAAGGCAGCAACAGTTCCTGCTTAATGAGCACGGCAACCGTGCCGATAGCGCCGCCAAGAGCGAGCGAGCCCACATCTCCCATAAAGATTTCCGCGGGATGCGCGTTGTACCAGAGGAAGCCTATGGCCGCGCCAACCATCGCCCCGCAGAAGATCGTTAGTTCTCCGATCTGCGGCATTCGCGAGAGTTCAAGGTAATCGGCAAAGATTGCGTGGCCGCTGACGTAAGTGAGCACCGTGAGGGCCCCGGCCGCAATTACAGTGCAACCGATGGCGAGCCCGTCCAGGCCGTCGGTCAGATTCACGGCGTTACTTGCGCCCACAATCACCAGCGTCACGAAAACGATGAATGGGAAGAATGCGATTGGCCATAGATGCGGCTTGTCGAGCAGGCCCGGGATCACGAGGTCCGGGCGAAACTTCTTGAGGAACGGAACGATGAGATGCGTCGAGTATTCGCCGTGCGCCTGCAACATGATGAGCACAACGGCAATAACGACGCTGAAAAGAATCTGCAGCGTCATTTTGCTGCGGGCAGTAAGGCCAAGATTGCGGCGGTGAACGATCTTCAGATAGTCGTCGGCAAAGCCAATGCCGCCGAATGCAAGCGTCGAAAAGACAGCGATCCAGACGAACTTGTTGCTCAAGTCTGCCCAGAGAATGGTTGGTACGACGATCGCGATGGCGATCAACACCCCACCCATGGTGGGCGTACCCGCTTTCTTCTGGTGCGCCTTGGGGCCATCCTCGCGAATGTACTGGCCGATCTGGAATTCGCGCAGACGGCGCACGATTGCCGGGCCGACAATCAAGCCCATGAATAGCGCCGTAAGGCTGGCAAACGCCGTCCGAAACGTGAGGTAACGGAAGATGCGGAATGGTCCTATATCGAAATGTCGAAATATCTGTTCGTAAAGAAGCCAGTAAAGCAAAACGATCTCCGTTCCGAAAACATACGACGGGGCTGTCGCCACTTCAGGCCCGCCGCAACGTGTGCAGCTACGCAAATTGACTCAGGATCACTTCTTCACATTGAAGCCGGTTCACGGAAGCCGGTTCGCGCTTTCCACGTGTCCAATGCCCGTTCCAGGCGTACTCCGCGCGATGCTTTCAGGAGGACGCTGTCCCCCTTGCACACCTCGCGCGCCAGCCACTCGCCAGCCTCTTCAGGTGTGGCAAGGAAGGTTGCCTGCGCCCCAGCGTCCACGGCTCCGCGGACGATGTGCTCCGCCAGCCCGCGCACGCCCACCACCACCTGCACACCGCGCCTGGCCATGTGTACGCCACACTCGTAATGCAGATCGGGACCGGTCGCGCCGAGCTCCAGCATTTCGCCTGCAACCACAATGTGCCGGCTTGCGGGGGCCAAAGCCAGCGCATCGACCATCGCTTTGAGAGCCTTAGGATTGGAATTGTAGCAATCGTTCACCACAGTAGCGCCGCACAAATGGAGCACTTCGCCACGTTTTTCCGGCGGCGCGAGCGATGCCAGGCTGCTCACGGCATCTGACGGCGTAATGCCCTGTTGCAGCGCAACGGAAACAGCCGCCAATGCGTTCAAGATGTTATGTTCGCCGACCAGCGGCAACGTGGCCTGCTCGCAACATCCACCGACGATAACGTCAAAGGCTGATCCCAGTGCGCCGCGCGTTTCTATATTCTGCGCACGGACGTCGGCAAACTTGTGAATGCCGTAGGTGACAACTCGTCCGTGAAAGTTGCGGCCAAATTGTGACACGTACTCGTCATCTGCGTTGAGCACGGCGACTCCGCCGCAAGGGAGCGAGGCAACAAGTTCGTATTTCGCGCGAGCAATCTCGGCAACGGAACCGAAGAATTCCAGGTGGACTGGGCCGACATTCGTCACCACTCCGATATCGGGCAGGGCCAGCGCAGCCAGCGCGGTAATCTCGCCTGGGTGCGACATCCCTATCTCGATGACGGCGATGTCGTGCTCGGGCTCCAAACGCAGAAGCTGCAGCGGCATCCCGAAGTGGTTATTCAGGTTGCCCACGGATTTGAGCACCCGCTTGCGCGATGCCAGTACGTGCGCGATGGCGTCCTTGGTGGTCGTCTTGCCTGCCGATCCGGTGACGCCCACCAGCGGCTTGCCCCACAATCGGCGAACGGCGGCGGCAAGCAACGACAGGGCACGCAAGGTGTCGTCCACGGCGAGCAGGCGAGTCTTGTCCGGGAAACGCGCGATGGCATCCTTGCGCACAATGGCCGCAAGGGCGCCGGCGTGCAGGGCAGCTTCCACGTAGTCGTGTCCGTCGAGACGCTCACCTTGAACGGCGAAAAAAATCTCGCCCGGCTGCACGGTTCTCGAGTCGATGGAATACCCATGTGCGACGGAATGGCCCTCGAACTCGCCACTGGCCTGCGTGAATTCGGCGATACGGGACAGAGAAAGCTTCATCGCATTCCCTTCCCGGCCGACTCTGCCTTTTTGTATCCGAGCTTTTTAACTTCTTCGCTCGCCACTTCGAAATCGTCGAACGGGAAAACGCCCTCGCGTGTCGTCTGCGTACGCTCGTGACCTTTGCCCGCGATGAGCACGATGTCATCTGCGTTGGCCTCCGAAAGCGCCAAGGCAATTGCCTTGTGGCGGTCCGGTTCCAGGGCATACCGCGCGCCTACGCGCTGCAAGCCGGGGACGGAATCGTTAATGATAGCCAACGGATCCTCGCTGCGCGGGTTGTCCGAGGTAACAACGACGAAGTCGCTGCCCCGGGCGGCGGCCTCACCCATCAGCGGACGCTTGCTCCGGTCGCGATCGCCTCCGCATCCGAACACGGTTATGACGCGGCCACGGCCCCCGCCACGGTTGACGAACTCACGCGCTAGCGCGGTGAGGTTCTTCAGAGCATCATCCGTATGAGCGTAATCGACCACGACAGCGAATGGCTGGCCTTCATTCACGCGTTCGAAACGGCCGGGCACGCGCTCCATATGGGCGATGCCGATTACGATCTGTTGCTCCGTGCATCCTCGCGCGAATGCTGCGGCTGACGCAGCGAGCACGTTGTAAACGTTGACGCGTCCAATCAGCGGCGACCAGATGGACCATGTGCCTGCGGGCGTCACCAGCTCAAACCGGTTCCCAGCGGGACTGATATCCAGCTTCTGCGTATGGAAGTCGCCCTGCTCAACACCATAGGTCAGCACCTGCGAGCCCTGTTTGCGGCTGAAATCTGCTAGTTGGACACCGTAAGCGTCGTCGGCGTTCAGCACGGAAACGCGCGGCGCTTCTGTGCCACAACCTTGAAACAGAATGCGCTTGGAGGCGAAATACTCTTCGAAAGTGCCATGGTAGTCGAGATGATCGCGCGTGAGATTCGAAAACACCGCGACATCGAAGGGCACGCCGAAGACTCTCTGCTGTTCGAGCGCGTGCGAGGAAACTTCCATCACGGCCTCTGTGGCTCCATTCCCCACCGCGCGAGCAAACATTTGGTTCAGTTCGAGCGATTCCGGTGTAGTGTGCGGTGCCGGGAGCACTTCATCGCCGACGTGGTATTCCACGGTTCCAATCAGTACATTCTTGCGCCCGGCGGCACGTAACATGCCCTCCAGAATGAAAGTCGTGGTGGTCTTGCCGTTCGTGCCGGTAATGCCGGTGATGCGAAGTTTTTCGGCAGGCCGCTTATAGAAGTTTGCGCTCAGGCGCGCCAGCGCCCTGCGACCGTGAGGAACCTGCGCCCACGCCACTCCTGGGCGGGACTTCTCACTAGCGGAATCGCTCACTACGGCGACAGCGCCGCCCGCAATCGCCTGATCGATGTAGCGATTGCCGTCCGTTGCCTCGCCCTTCATGGCGACGAAGACAAAACCGGGCTGCACGCGCCGTGAGTCGTAGTCGATACCGGTCACCAGGGGGTTGCCGCTCTGCGACAAGACCTCTGCGCCGTCCAGCGTTTCAAGGAAATTCATGCGCACCAACATTATAGCGAGGCAGACAGCACGTGTAGCTCAGCGGAATGCCGTAGTTACGCTGTGGAAAATGTAAACAAATGAGGCCGGATACGAGAGATTACGTCTGCACCTAACGCGTGAAACGCACTGCGACCTTAGCCCCAGCGGGAAGACGACTGCCCGGCGCTGGAGACTGCTCACGGGCGATGCCGCTGCCGATAATGTTCAGCTCGATACCTGCGCGCTGCGCTGTCTCGATCGCCGAGCGCAAGGACTTCCCAACCAGAAGCGGTACAACCGTACCGCCCTCCACGTCTAGGACAACCGTGCCCGTCGTGGTTACAGGCGATGCCGGTGAAGGTGTCGGCAACACGATCTGAGTCTCGGACGCAAGGACGCGCGTGGCAGGCGGCGTGAAGGCTGCGTTCACAAGTTTTGCGGAACCGGCCTGCGCCAACACCGGAGCCCGCGGGCCGCCCACCGGCTGCGCCGGTTGCGAGTCTCCCATTTCGAGCGTAGCGCCGATGTGGTCCGGCGCGCTGTCATCCAGATCCTCGTCATTCACGGAAGCGCGCAAAAGCGCCCGGCGCGGGTCATTCTTGATTTCCGCATCGTGCGGCACGTTCATGTATGCCAGCACCTGCTGCGCGATGCGCGCAAAAACCGGCGCTGAGATTATCCCTCCCTGGTGCGCTCCAACTGCGGAATCGATGATGACGACAATGGTCAAGGCCGGGTTGTTAACTGGTGCGAATCCCGCGAAGGAAGCGACGTACTTCGTCCTGGAGTAAGCGCCCGTTGCCGGATCGACCTTCTGCGCCGTCCCGGTCTTGCCGGCCGACGTGTATCCGTCAAGCAGTGCCCTGCGCCCCGTTCCGAACAGGACAACGCCTTCCATCATCTTCTTCATCTCGGCTGCTGTAAGCGGCGAAAGGACGCGGCGCTGCTGCTCCGGCTTGTAGACGACCGTCTGGTACGCGTTACTCGGGGGCGTGACACCGGCGACGACACGCGGCGCGGTCCACACGCCATCGTTGGCGATGGTCGAAATCATGGAACTGATTTGCAGCGGGGTTACACCAATCTCCTGCCCCATGGAGATTGCACCAACGGAAACCTTTGACCAGCGGCTCACAGGCTTGTGTATCCCGCGTGTTTCAGCCGGAAGTTCGATCCCCGTCTGCGACCCAAAACCGAAGGCACGAATGTAGTGATCGAAGCGTTCGTTCCCGAGGCGCATGCCGACCTTAATCGTGCCCACGCCCGACGAGTTCGCCAGCACCTGTGCGACGGTGAGCATTCCGTAGGCCTTGTGGTCCCGGATGCGCAACCCATTCACGATGATCGAGCCCATCTGGCAATCGATCACCTCTTCTGGCTTGGTCAGCTTCTCCTCGAGTGCCGCAGCAATGGTCACAACCTTGAACGTGGAGCCGGGCTCGTACACGTCGCTGACGGCGTGGTTCTTCAGCATTGCGGGCGTCACGCCACGCGAGAGGTTCGGATTGAATGTCGGACGATTTGCCAGCGCCAGGATTTCGCCGGTCCTGGGATTCTGCACGACAACCGTGCCCGCCTCGGCCCTGGTCTCCTGCATGGCCTGGTCGAGCTCTTTCTCGACGATGAACTGAATTTTCTCATCGAGGGTGAGGACCACGTTCTCGCCCGGTTCGGGCTCGCGCTCTACGCGTCCCAGCGACTTGCGGCGGGCATCGAGCGAAACGAGCATCCGTCCGGGATTTCCGCGCAACTGGTCGTCGAACGCGCGTTCGACCCCAGCCAGCCCTTCATCATCAAGGCCGACGTATCCGAGCACTTGCGCGCCCAGTTCGCGCTTCGGATAAAAGCGCTTCGATTCCTTCTGGAAGTAAATGCCGCGCAGGTTCAGTGCGCGAATGCGCTGGCTGGTTTCTGCGTCTATCTTGCGTGCCAGCCACGCGAAGTTGCGCTGCGCTTTCATGCGCGCGAGCAGGTCGTTGGGCTCAGCCCCGAGAACGCGGGCGAGGATGGACGCGGTACTTGCCTGGTCAGGGATTTCGCTCGGCACGGCGAAGACCGAGTCCACCTGCACGGACATGGCAAGCTCGTGTCCGTTGCGGTCATAAACGATTCCGCGCTTGGGAGCTACCTCAACCGTGCGCTGCTGCTGGCGTTGCGCGCGTTGAACGAAGTCGCCGTATTGAACGACTTGCAGGAAGATCAGGCGTGCGCTGATCGCGAGCAGCCAAAACAAAAGGAATGCGGCAAAGTAGTAAAGGCGTCGTGGTGCGCTATTTGTGTGCGCGCTGGGCGGCATCTACTCACACACCTTCGACCGCGAATACGCAGGGCCTGATAACTGAGACGGATATGGCGGTCCTGAACAACGGACCGCCATGCTCGCCAGGGACTCTGGTTGAAGTCCGGCAAACAAACATTATTGCGTCAAAGAAACTACAGAAACACCGGCGGCGCGTGCCATCACTGGCGCACCCACCTCCATCTCCGCGTCCATCTGCTGAACCTGGCCGGCTAGCGGCAACTGCAAGCCCATATTGCGGGCAAGTGCGTCGATGCGCTCCGGATTCTTAAGCGAGGCCTCTTCCAGCCGCAGCGCTCGATTGGTTTCGACAATCGCATCACGCTGCTGCTTGAGGGCTTCGATCTTGTATCCGTACTCAATCGCGCTGAAGTGCTGCCACAAGTACACCATCACCAGCACGAACAATATGCTCAGCGCCACCGTGAACAGCGTCATGTCGCGACGGCGGCGCGGGTCCGCAACCTTCACCAGCCGAGAGTTATCGATTGGCTTCGTGAAGAAGATTTCCGGCGTACCCAGCACAGGCTTGCGCGCAGGCTGCGGCGCCGCGAAGAAGCGCTCTTCAACGCTCGCGAACCAGAATCGATTTTGCTGTGCACGACCCGACGGCGTCGCAATGGCCCCGACAGACATTACGCAACTCCCATAAGAACTGCTTCACGAACTGTGCGCTCGTACGGCGCCATGGCATAGAACGGCACCCGCTCGAGCTCTTCCCGCATGAGCACCATGGTTTCGGCGTGAGCCTCTGCCTTGGCAACAACGGCGATCAAATCGTTAATCATCGTTCCTGTGTACATAATTCCTCCGACCTTGCTTTTTCCCTGGGGTCGAAATATCGAACGGAGCGCACAATGCGCTCACGCCGCAACTTTGCTCTTCAGTCAAAAACTTATTCACATTGTTCACAGGCTTTTGCACATGCTGTGCGAAGCCGTGAACGCTTTTGCCTACAGCCGCTGTGCCGCGCGCATCTTGGCGCTGCGGGACCGCGGGTTTGCATCGATCTCTTCTTCTTCTGCGGTGACCGGCTTTTTCGTGAGCACCTTCCATGTGCCTTCGTGCGCGCCATCGCGCACCGCATCTTTCACGAGCCGGTCTTCCAGGGAATGAAAGCTGATCACTACCAGCCTTCCACCCTGCTTGATCACCCGTGGCGAGCCAGCGAGCAGCGCCTTCAGGTCATCGAGTTCGCGGTTTACGAAAATTCGGAGTGCTTGGAACGTGAGCGTCGCCGGATGAATTCGCTTTTCAGAGGGATTCATTGGCCGGGCCGCGGCCGATATAACTTGTGCTAGATGAGCGGTTGTTCTTATCGGCCGCGCCCGTACAATGGCTCTGGCGATTCTCCGCGACCTCCTTTCCTCACCGAATTCGTAAATCAGGTCGGCGAGTGTTTTTTCGTCGAACTGATTTACCACTTGATCGGCGGATAACTCGGCCAGCGGATCCATCCGCATGTCGAGTGGTCCTTCCGCCTGAAAACTGAATCCGCGCGCAGCGTCTTCGAATTGCATCGAGCTGACACCCAGGTCAGCCAGAAGCCCGTTTGTCGAGCGGGCCGGGACTCGCTCTGCAACCTCCGCGTACGAGGCATGCAGCAACGTGATCTCCGGCCAGTCATCCTTCAACTCGACTGGCGGCTCTGCGAGACGCTTACGGGCCAACTCCAGCGCTTTCGTATCCTTATCGAAGGCAATCAAATGACCCTGTCGTCCGAGGCGTTTTGCAATTTCGTAACTGTGTCCGCCCAGACCCAGGGTCGCGTCGATATAGGTTCCGCCGCGCCGTATGGCCAAGAAGTCGATCGCTTGCTGTAAAAGAACTGGAACATGGCCAAACTGTCGTTCTTCGCCATGCGTGCCCCGCAGGGCACTGTCGTTGAATTCGCTTCCGTCCGTCACTAAATGCCCAAGTTAGAGAGAGCTGCTGCGTCTTCCGCCGTGAACGGCTCCTCGTCAAGTTGCTTGCGATAGGCTTCCATGTTCCTCAGTTCGAGGTACTTAAGGTTGCCGACCACCGCCACTTCGCCCTTGAGTTCGGCTGCGTCACGCAGCAGGCCGGGGATCAACAACCTTCCCTGCCCATCCATCTCCACTACCTGACCGTAATAGTTGGTCCGATCCAAAAATCTCTTCTTCGCGGCATTGAAGTCCGACTGCGAAGCCAGCTTCTGCTCGATCTGTTGCCATTCCTCAAAGGGATAAACTTTGGCAATTTTGCCGTCTAAAGAAGTGATGTAAAATTGCGCCCCATACTTCTCCTCGATGACGCGCTTGAATTCCGCGGGGACCTTCAAACGGCCCTTATCGTCGACTCGAGTTGGGTGATTTCCACGAAACATTTGTGATGACCCTGCTACTTGGGGCCTAGAAACTCAAAAACCTGGCTTTCCAGCCAGCAGAAGGAGCAAGAGGTTATTGGCCTGACTACGAGCGTCCGGATCGGCTTGTTGGTGTTCGTTGCCATATTTGCTGGAGCCCTCGGTTTTTAGTACCGGCTCCCACAACCGACCACGTCCACTCCACTTCTTACCACTTTGGACCACATCCTATACCTAAATGGTTGCATGTCAACAGGATTTTTTTAGGTACCCCCGTCCGCTCTGACTCTCTGGCAGTAAGCCCGTTATCTCGTGCTTCTCACTCCAGCAGCCACAATGCATTGGGTTAACTGAATTGGTTCGGAAGCTCGACTGCGGCGCAATGCGTTGTGTAACAGCGGGTTGGAGTCACACAAGACGAAAAGATCCCCGTCTTCCTCTACGTCCCGGGACTCCCTTTCAATCGCATCGCCAGAACTAGATTTGGCGCTGGGAGCGCGAATCAGTCACGCCATTAGAACCGGTGGACGAAAGTGGTCCAATTTGTGGCTTGTAAAAGCGAGGGGATGCTCGGCAGGCGAATGACTCGGCAGGATCCTCGAAGCGGATTCGGCGGTAAGCTCTTAGATCACAACCTAAGCGGCTTCGGTCGTGTCCTTCGCGGTCGGGGACAAGTTGGCTGGGTTTACCGCAGAGCTGGCGCTGGCGGCCGTCGATGCCGGCACACATTCCTGCCGTCCGACGCTGAAATACGAGAAGCCCTGCGCTGCCAATGCTTCCCTGGTGTACATGTTGCGTCCGTCGATGATGATGGGATGGCGCAACTCCACTCGAAGCCTCTCGAAATCGAGGGAGCCGAACTCCTCCCAGTCCGTAAGAATTAGCAGAGCGTCCGCATTTTTTGCAGCGTCGTAGGCGCTATCCGCGAAGCGAATCTTCGCGTCCGCGCAGAACTCCAGTCGTGCGCGATCCGTCGCGGCCGGGTCATAGGCAATGACTTCACAACGCTCCTTCAACAACATCTGAATGACCGCGATGGCCGGTGACTCGCGGATATCGTCAGTGCCGCCCTTGAACGCCAACCCGAGAACTGCGAGCCGCTTCCCTTTCAATGTCCACAGCGCGCTACGCACTTTGCGAAGGAAAGCGCGCCGCTGCTCCTCGTTGATGCGCATCACTTCTTCGAGCAGCCGGAAGTCATAGCCACACTCGCGGGCCACCGAGCGGAACGACGTCAAGTCTTTTGGGAAGCACGATCCGCCATAGCCTATGCCGGGACGAAGGAAACGCGGACCAATTCGTGCGTCCGCACCCATGCCTTCGCACACTTCCTGTACATCGGCGCCGGCCGACTCGCAGATATTGGCAACGGCGTTGATGAACGAGATTTTCATGGCAAGGAAGGCATTCGAAGCGTGCTTCACAATCTCCGCGCTGCGCGCACTGCTCACAAGGAGGTTCGCCGGTATAGGCGCTTCGTCGGGCGGCGGAATGGCATCCTTGCGGCGGGCATAACGCCCGCTGGTTAGCGGCTCATACAAGGCCTGGAGCATCATGGTGCAACGCTCGTGGTCCGAGCCGACGATGATGCGGTCGGGGTAGAGGAAATCCGTCACCGCGCTGCCTTCACGCAAAAACTCGGGATTCGAAGCGACATCGAACGAGCCCTGCGGCGCTCCATAACGAATCATGATGCGGCGCACCCACTGATTTGTACCGACCGGTACCGTGCTCTTCACAACCACAACTTTGAAACTATCCACCTCGTGTGCAATGTCATGACACACCGACTCCAGCACCGACAGGTCAGATTCCCCGCTATCGGCAGGCGGTGTTCCGACGGCGATCACTATCACGGAACTTACGCGAACGGCGTCAGCAAGAGATGTCGTGAACGTAAGGCGCTTGCCCCTATGCCGCGCAAGCAGTTCGGGAAGAAACTCCTCGTGGATGGTGGCTTCGCCTGCGTCCAGCGCCGCAATTTTCTCGGCATCATTGTCAACGCAAGTTACGTTATGGCCGAGTTCCGCAAAGCAGGCAGCCGCCACCAAACCAACATACCCGGAGCCAATGATCGCAATTCTCATCTGAGCTTTCGTCCCTTCCCCTAAGAATCGGATTGCGTCAACTCACGTTCGTACCCGCCCGCAGCACTCGTCTCCAACTGCACGAGCGGAACGGGACGCTGTTCCTGAATGTCGCTATACCCCTTGTTGTTGAAGATCGATGTATAAAACGAGTGCGCGCGTTCCCACGCGTCATCGTCTGGCAGCGCACCAAAGGTCTGCACGTAAAGAGGACTGCCGGGGAACGGGAACATGGGAACCGGTTCACTCACCCACACGCCATGTGCCTTCAGGTTCTCCTGCCAGAGGCGAATTTCTTCCTTGTCGTCTTTTTCCGTAAGGATCAAGTTCGCCTGCACCCAGGGAATGCGCTGCCTGGCATATATCAGCAACTCCGTGATCCGTTCGGTACCCATGCGGCAGTTCTTGTTGAGTTCGTCGCGCCCTTCCTCGGTGATGGACTCTATGCCGCACTCCATCGAAATGCAGCGAGCGCGTCCAAGCAGATCCAGCGTTTCTTCGTCCCAGAGATCGATGCGCGTCTGGAAGCCTATCTGCACGTTGCGCTCGGCAATGCCTTCCAGCAGGCGGCGCACGTTCTTGCCAACGCCGAAAATTTCGTCGATGAAGTAGATGTAGTCAACGCCGCGCGCAATCAGCCGGTCCACCTCAATCAGGACTTCACTCACGTCGCGTTCGCGAAACTTGTTGCGGAAAAGCGTTTTATTACAGAAGGTGCAGGCCCACGGACATCCACGGGCGAATTCCAACTCCGCGCCGCGACCTTGGCCGAAGAACACATGGTGGCGATGCCGGTGCGCCTCCACGTTGTAATTGTCGAAGTCGAGCGCTTTGAGAGTCCTCATGTCCACCACGCCGAGGCTTGCGCTGATGTGCTCGCCCCTCTCGTCGCGATAGCAGCAACCATCGATGGCGCTCCATGGCATCGAAGCCAAATCGGCAATCGCCTGATCCGGTTCACCGCGAAGCACCACATCGGCACCGGTCTTGCGAAGCGCCGACGAGGGCGTCGCCGACGCATGAGGTCCTATCAGCACTTTCTTCGCACGACCACCGATTCCGGCAAACCACTCGATCGGCACACGCAGTTCAGGGGGAGGACAACGCCAGAACAGATACGAAGGAGCCGAGGGGATGACCAGGAAGTCAGGATCGAAGGCACCCACGCGCTCTCGCGTTTGCTCCAGTGTGAGATCGTCCGTCTGGGCATCCACGAGCACAGCGTCGTTCCTGGCTTCGCGCACCTTGTCAAACGCGAATAGCAGTTCGAGTGGAGTATGGGGATCGCGGCAGCCGAAGTACGTGGAACCTTCGAAATTCCAGTTTGGATTTACCAGAGCGTATCTCATGGCTACGCCGAACGTCCGAGTTCCGCGGCAGCCAGCGACACGGCCGAAGGAAGCTCCGGGGCACGCGTTGCGGCAAAGAAGTCGCGGTTGCGCTTGAACCAGGCATGCAGAGATTCGAGTACTCCTCGCACGTTAATCTCTGGCCTCCAGGCTGTGTCGCGCGTCAACTTGGAGTGGTCGGTGATGTAAATAAGCTGATCGCCAGGCCGCGAATCATTGCTTTCGCAATGCACGTTCAAACTCGTGAGCTCCTCGATTTTCGAAATCAGTTCAATGAGTGACACGGCGTTCGGCGGACCTCCGCCAATGTTGTAGATCTGTCCATGCGTCGTCAGGCGGTTCTCACGGGCAGCGTCGAAAGCTCTGAGCAGGTCATTGACGTGAAGCACGTCCCGAACTTGCAATCCGCTGCCGAAGATCGTGACAGGGATTCCGAGCAGCGCAGAGTAGAGGAAGTGCGCGACCCAGCCCTGATCTTCATTGCCGAACTGGCGGGGCCCCGCGATGCACGACATGCGGAACACCACCGTGGGCAGGCCATAGATGCGCGCGTAATCGCGCACGTACTGGTCGGCTGCGCCCTTCGAGCATCCGTAAGGAGAGTGGAAGTCGAGGGGTTGGTCCTCGCGCGTTCCGCTTGCGCTCTCGCGCGACACATACCGCGTCCCCTGCGCCACCGCCGTACCGCTGGAGAGATCGCCATAAACCTTGTTTGTGGAAGTGAACAGCAAAAACGGATTGTTGCCCCCGGACCGCGCCGCTTCCAGGATGTTGAACGTACCTCCGAGATTGACATCGAAATCCTGCCGCGGATCGACAACCGAAGTAGTGACGGCGACCTGCGCCGCGAAGTGGTATATCTCGGTCGCGTGCTTCACTGCCCGCTGAACCTTCGCCTGCTCGCGAATGTCGCCAATCGTAATTTGCAGGCGTCCCGACTTGCCAGCCAGCCGCTGAAGAAACTCAAGGTTGTGGCGAGAGCCCTTACGTGAGAGGTTGTCGAATATGTGTATCTTGGCCTCGGTGCTTTCCAAGAGCCGCTGTGCCCAGTTCGAACCGATGAACCCCGCCCCACCGAAGATCAGCACCGAGCGAAAACCTTCCTTTTTAATCCCCATCTTTGCTCATCTCCATTGCTCAAAGCCGAACGAATAGTCCAGACTCCCATTTCGATTCAGGTTTTCGAAACGGCTTCGGCCTGACGCACGTAACCGCCTGGAAACAAGTCTGGAGGGCTCTCGAGCAACCGGACCCGGAAGTTAGATGTAAATGGGACCAACTTGGCCGTGTGCGGCGAACCCTTTACTTACTTACACAGGGTAAGTAGATGCGAGCGTAGGGACTATGCGTTTGCCCTGAATTGAGCAGTAAACCGCTTTTTCTCTAGAAACCAAGGTGCGATCCGCTCATCCGGAAACTCTGCCTTGCGTGGGAGACTCTGGGTTTTGCGATTACTCTCGTCGTCTCCGGTTCTTTAGCTTGCATCCAGGGAGACGGGGCTGAAATGAAATTGGCCGACGCAGAGCGTCGGCCCGAGTACCTGGAGTTTGCGCTGCCATTCTGAAACAAGTACGCTCATTCGTTTCCTACGCGTCGTGTGATGGCCTGACTAGCGCCCTTGCCGGCCTTCTTCATATCCGCGCCCGCGCCTAGAGCTTCCACCCACACGCCCGAGCCCACAAGCGATTGGCCGCCATCGCAGACCATCACTGCGCCGGTGATGTACTCTGCTGCATCGCTGCACAGGAATATCGCCAAGTCTCCGATCTCGTCCTTGCGACCATAGCGGCCCAGTGGAATGTTGCTCTGCAAGCGGCTTGAGGTTTCCGGTGTGGGCGCAAGCCGGCGCATGCCTTCGGTTTCGGCGATTGGGCCCGGTGCAATCGAATTCACGCGAACACCTTCCGGCCCCCACTCGATCGCGAGCGTGCGCGTGATCATGTCAACGCCGGCCTTAGCGGCACAAACGTGCGACTGAAATGCGGTTGGCACGAACGCCTGTGTCGCCGAGATGTTGACGATGGACGCGCCCGGCTTGCGCAAGTATTCGTAAGCAGCGCGGCATGTGTGAAAGCTGCCAAGCAGATCGATGTCGATGACTGCCTTGAATCCGTTTGCCGACATATCAGCCGCACGCGCAGGAAAGTTTCCAGCGGCCCCGCACACCAGGATGTCGAACGCTCCCCTCGCCTCGTACGCCACCTTCAGCACGCGAACCATCGCATCAAAGTCGCGCACATCGGCTGAAAGGCCCATCGCTTCACCGCCGCTGCTGCGGATGCCAGCACACGCGTTATCGAGCTTTTCCTGCGTGCGTCCGATCAGGACCGTCTTCGCGCCGAGTTGAGCCATTCGCTCGGCGATACCCAGATTGATCCCACTGCCTCCACCGGTCACGACCGCAACCTTGCCGCTCAGTAGTCCTTCACGAAAGATCGACATCCCGGGATTGTACCTGCAAATGAAAAAGCGAGCAGATGGACTCTGCTCACTTTAGATTGGTGCCTAATTACAGCGTCATGTCGACCACGCGCCCAAAATAAGCGATAGGCTCACCATCACGCGTGTTCTGAATCGGCTCGTCAACAGTCCCGGGCGAGCAGTGGACTCTGCTCGCCTGGCTTTCTCGAAAGACTCTACCGCGGACGGCTGGCGGGCGGAATGATGCCGTTCATGCGCAGATACTCGACGATCTGGCCATAATGATCGAAGTTGTGTCCCTGGTTCAAAACGGCCACGCCGAGGCGTGTGGTCCTGCCGCTGCCGAACGGACTGGCGATGAACTGCGTCAGATTGTTTTCATCAATGGTGTTGTACGCCTTGTGAACGTACGCGAAAGAATCCTTCAGGTACTGTACGATTTCGGCTTTTGTCTTGTACTTGGCATCGCCGTTCTCGTTGTCGCCAACCGGAACCGGGTTTTTCTCGCCCATGATCGCCGCTCCGATCATGTAATTCGTAGTCGCGACGTGGCGGACCTGCTCACCGAAATTACGTACTCCCTTGAACTCGCCGTTCGTCGGCACAAAGTTGAACTTCGTCTCAGGCATAGCATCTGCTGCGGAAACAATCTCACTCTCTACGCCGGACATCTGCCGGTTCAAGACCATGCTGACTGTTGGCGGTCCCTGCTGCGTTTGCGCCTGGGGTGTGGCAGTTCCGGCAGACGGCGTGGTCGATTGTTGCTGCGCAAACGCGGACGCGGCGCACAGCACAACTGCCAATATCCACTTTCGATCTTTCATTCAATCCTCCGTGCAAAGCAAATTCCGAGATAAAGAGACCATAGCCGAAGAAAGACAACGGATCATCGCTCTGAGGCTGCGATGATTGCGCTCTCGTCTGTAACTTCGAACGGCCATTCGCGACGTTTGTAACTGCGAATGAGGTACACGATAACGCCGACGACGATGATAGCCAATCCGTAGCGCACTTCCCGCAGGAAGTTCTTGCGGGAGATCATCACGTAAAGAAAGCCGACGATGGCCAACAGCGCCGGAAGCGGGTAGAGCCACATTCTGTAGGGTCTGGGCATATCCGGACGCCGCTTGCGCAACACCATGACTCCCACGGCCTGCACCAGGAACTGGATCATGATGCGTATCACTACCAGCGCGGCAATCACATCCGCCAGTCGCAGGAAGCAGAATGCCGCCGCCACGCCGCCAAGCGCCAGCAGCGAGATGTGCGGAAAGTGTCCGGTTGGATGGACTTTTGCGAATACCTTGAAGTAGTTGCCATCGCGTGCCGCAGCGTACGGCACCCTGGAGTAGCCAAGCAGCAGGGAGAAGACGCTCGCAAACGCAGTCCACATGATGAGCACCGATACGAGCGTTCCTGCCCATGCGCCGTGGATACGCTGCATGAACGTTGCAACTACGTAGAAGCGTTGGTCGGCCTTCGCCGCCTGGTCCAGTTCGCGCCACGGCAACACGCCCAGAATGCTGATGTTCATCACGATATAAATCGAGGCCACGGCGACGATTGAGATGAGCAGCGCACGCGGGATGTTGCGGGCCGGGTCTTTCACTTCTCCTGCGAAGAAGCAGACGTTGTAATAGCCCCAGTAATCGTAGGTCGCGATCAGCATCGCGGCGCCCAGCCCGGTAAAGAATTCGTACCCCGGCGTGAATGCATGTGGCGGAAAGTCAAACGCCAGTTTGGAATCGAAGTGCGCAAGCCCCGAGGCGATAATCCATACGATCGTCCCGATCACGCCAACCCAAAGCAGCTTGGAAAAAGCGCCAACGGTGGTGATGCGACGATATAGCAGCAACACGGCGAGCAAACACGTGCCGATTGCGACCAGCGTCGCAACCGTTACCACGATCCGCAGCTCAAACGGCCCGAGGAAAGGGATCATCACCTGCATGTCGCGCGCGAAGAAGGTTCGTCCTACGCTTGGCCAGATGTACGCAGCGTACTGTGAAAGGCCTATACAGCCGGATGCAATCGAGAGCGGCGCACTGAAAGACAACTGCCAGATAAAGAGGAACGAGAGCAGCCTTCCCCACTTCTGCCCGCCATAGATTTCGCGCAGATAGCCGTAGGATCCGCCGGACGCTGGCATGGCCGCGCCCAGCTCTGCCCATATCATCCCGTCGCACATGGCGAATGCCGCGCCCAGCACCCAGCCCAGCATTGCTTGCGGGCCGCCCATCGCACCCACGATTAGCGGGATCGTGATGAACGGGCCGACGCCGATCATGTCGATCATGTTCAGCGCTGTGGCGCTGCCCAGTCCGACGCCACGAACAAGATTCTTATCTGGTGAAGGCTCGGCGGTGTGTGTTGGCATGTAGTCCTTTACCTGCCGCTCTCGTGTCCGGCACTCATCAAATTCACAAAGAGACGCACCGCGCCGGGCACTCCGCTCGGCAATTGACGGAAGAAAGATAATCCGGTGTAGATGTACGTTCCGTGTCCGTAGGATGCGCGAAGCAAGCCACCCTGCAGAGGCTGCTCGCCCGGATCATGTGACGCGAGTAGCGGATGTAACCGCTCATCCCACTCTGACATGAAGTACAAGCCACGCTCCTGAACCCATCCCTGGAAATCGCGCTGCGTCAGTTCATTCGGGAAATCGAACACGTCGTCCCCGGGGTCGAGCAGTTCCATGGGAGCTTCCTCCACGGTAACCCGATCACGCCCGAGCTTGGCCGGATAAGGAGTGAAGTTGCCGCCATTGAAATCTGCGACACCGGAGTTGTACTGCACCACCAGAGTGCCGCCGTTCGCAACGTAGTCCAGCAGGCGCTTGTTGTTTCGGCGCACGTCATCGCGTGTGTCGTAAGCACGCACGCCCAGTACGATGGTTCCGTACTTGTGCAGATCGCCGCCAGCAAGCTCCTGGGGAGAAATCATCTTCACATCCATGCCGACCTGCCGCAGCACCTCCGGAATGCCATCGCCTGCCCCCATTACGTATCCCACTTGCAGATACTTCGGAAGCTTCACATCCACAATGCTGACTCGCTGTACGGCCGGGTGATAGTAGTACGCGGTGCCGATGTCGGCCCTGCCCAGCACTGTGTATCCCTGCTCGTAATCGCGTCCCTGGTGCTCCAACGTAGCTCGCACGTCGAAGCGCGCCTCGCGCTCAGATTCCGGAAAAAGATAGAATCTGAAACGCTTGTTTTCGCCGCGACGCTCGAACGTGACGCCGTGGGAAATGGGTTGAACACGCCACCCCTGCGGCGCGTGCAGCTTGAGCACCGCATCGGCAACGTTCTCCAGATTGCTGCGAACATCGACCGAGACTTCTACAGGACCTTGAGAACCGAGCGGCACGACCAGCATCGCGGGCTCTACGGTCAACGAAAACGGAGGCGCGACTGCAACCGTCCGCAGCTCCTTCGTGCCGTCTGCGGCCGTGACTTGAGCCTGCAATGTGCTGCTCAGCGCAGCAGCCTGCCCAGCGAACTCGTACACGGCACGCACTCGAACCGGGGGTGGGATCATCGGCAAAGTCACGTATTCAGGGTCGTCGAGGCTGTACACCGTGTCGCGCTCAGGGTCCGTGCGGTGATAGTACGGCCGAGTAAAGGCCGCATCGCGCGGCACGCTCACCTCGAATACAGCCGAGTTCGCATTGCCATCGGTAGATGCAAGGCGGTTCCAACGCCATCCATCCGGCAGTTCCAGACGCATGTCTGTCGCTCGCACAGACTGTGATTGCGGTCCCGGCTCCAAGATCACGCGGACCGTGAACGTCTCGCCGGGAACGACGATTTCCGTCCCGCGCGTGGGGTCAAGCATCGCTCGCAACGAAATCCCCAGTGCCAACTGCGCAGCCTCTTCGAACTGATACTGCTTCGTTGCCAATTCTGTCAGGAGCTCGCGGCGGACGCCCACCGACACCGCCGAATTCCGCACGCCGTCCATAAGTTCATTCGTCAGCTTCAATCCCGTGAGCAAGTGCGAGGCGGCACTCACCTGGTCCCCTGCCGACGACGCTTGTCGTACTAAGTCGTCGATTTGCTGCAGCGTCCTCGAAAGATTCGCAACCCGCGCAGCTTCCGGTCCCGCAGCCGATGCGAGGCCCTTCACGCTGGTATCGATGCCATCGAACAGATCGCGCTCATGTCCATCCGGGCCAGTCGTGGATGGGAGCGTTGAAGCGACAAGTTTGTAGAAGGTCATGTGCGGGCCCGCCGTGGCGCGCCACGCATCCGCACCTTGCGACAGCTGATGTCGCAACCCCTGCATTGCGAACTGTCGATAGCTCATTCCCAGCGCCGGAGACATTTCGCCCGTATCGAAGCGCACCGTCCAGTCTTCGCTCTCGCGGACGTTGTCCACGTACAGCTTCTTGGCCTGCCACGGCCTGAGACCTTCGCTGATCTGCTCGGGAAATCGCTTCGGATCACCCGCCGCATCGAACGCCTCGCGCGAGAGGATGCCGGCCGCCTCGTGATGTCCGTGCCCGTCTCGCGTCGATCCCTGGAATCGGCTTACGATCACGTCCGGACGGAAGGTTCGAATGACGCGCACTATGTCCGCGAGCGCCACATCGTGCCCGCGCCATTTCTCGAATGTCTCCGCCGCGCTTTTCGAGAAGCCGAAGTCAGCCACTCGCGTAAACCGCTGCTCCACTCCGTAGTAACGATCAGCGGCGAGCAACTCAAGCGTTCGCAGCGCACCCAGTTCGTCGAAGAAGCTGCTGCCCGTTTTGTTCTGTCCACCCTCGCCGCGATTGAGCGTGAGCAGCATGGCCGTCACGCCCTTGCCGCGCGACTCCAGCGTGAGCATTCCGCCATCTTCATCGTCAGGATGCGCCGTGATATGCAGCAGCCGTCCGGTCGTGCTTAGGCGTAAGAGCATCTGCCGAAGGCCTGCATCGCCGCTGTCCTGCGGCAGCGGTTCGGTCGCAGACACGGCCGCCTGCTGAGCAACGCTGCCCAGCGTAGCCGCCAGTAAAAGTGCGACAGTAAGAAGATAAGAACGTGTTCGCTTCAGCCAGACCAAAGCTTTCCTCCGGCGCACGGCACCATCTCTGTACGTTTCTATCTGCTGCAACGTGGATTGTGCAAGCCCGAGGATGAAGCGAGTTGAAGTTTCGGCTAAAAAGCAAAGGCCGGACAGCTTTCGCCTGTCCGGCCCCAAAGTCTCTCGCTTGCTTACGCCGTCGTCTCCTGCGCTCTGAACGTGGCCGCCGCTTTGCGGTCGAGCCATTCCATCCACTGTGTCAGGCCGTCACCCTTCGTGCAGGAAACCTCCACGATCTCCATGCCCGGATGCACCGCACGCGCATTCTGCTTCGCCAACTCCGCATCGAACGGCACGTACGGGAGCAAATCGACCTTGTTCAGGATCATCAACTCCGACTTGGCGAAGATCGACGGATACTTCAGCGGCTTGTCTTCCCCCTCCGTCACGCTCAGCATCACGATCTTCGCGTGCTCGCCAAGGTCATACGAAGACGGGCAGACGAGGTTCCCGACGTTCTCGATGAACAGCAGATCGATATTTTTCAGCGGCCAGTCGGCAAGGTGCTTCTCGATCATCTTCGCGTCCAGGTGGCAAGTTCCGCCGGTCACGATCTGCTTCACCGGAAAGCCGAAGCGCGCCAACCGCTTCGCGTCATTCTCCGTCTGGATATCGCCTGTCAGGACGACCACACGCTTGCTCTTGTCGAAGGACTCCAGCGTACGCTCCAGGATCGAGGTTTTTCCAGAACCAGGCGAGCTGATGATGTTCAGCGTCAGCACGTTATGCTCACGGAATTTCGCGCGTAACTCTTCGGCTAGCCTCTGATTTTCATTCAGTACCTTCTTCTCAACCTGTATCTGGGTCATGGTTCATCTACCTCTATATATGCAATGTCCAGCTCTTCGCCGCCGATGCAGCGCGTATTCGCCTCGCCACAAGCCGGGCACTGACTCTGGTAGTCCTTCACCACGAACTCCGACGCGCACACGGGACATCGGTTCTTCCACGGCGTGCCCTCAATCGCGAGCGCGAGGTTGGCGAACTCGGTATCGCGGGTCAATGCTTCCCAGCCAAAGGTCAGAGCGTCGGGATCGATCCCCGCCAGTTCGCCGATGCGGAGCCCGAGCTTGACGAATCGCGATCCCGGGCGCTTTGCCGCCTCTGCTTCCACCGTCTCCAGAATCGAGGTGGCAATGCTCAGTTCGTGCACGCTGCCTCCAAGCCTTGATTCTAAACCGTGAGGTCACGATGTGGCGTGCTCGTACGGTTTGCCGTTTGCCCTGACTGTCGGGCCAGTATCCAACGTTTGATCTGGTTTCAAATATTGCGGCGATGCTTTCGACCGCCACTATCTGTTCACGCGCAACACTCCTGCTCCTTCGATTCTGCTGTGCTTCATCGCCGATAGCGCTTCATTCGCGTCCTCGAGGGCAAAGCTCTGCACCGCGGTTCTTATTGGTATGTCTGTGGCAAGCTGCAGAAACTCCCGAACATCGTCGCGAGTGCTGTTCGCCGCGCTTCGCAGCACTTTCTCGTAATACAGCAGCGAATATGCCATCGGCGGAATTTCCGTCATAGCGATTCCAGCCAGCGCCACCGTTCCACCTTTTCGCACATGGCGCAGAGCTTCGGGGACGACCTTTCCAGCCGGCGCGAAGACGATCGCGCTGTCCAGCTCCGCCGATGAGGATTCATCGGCACCACCCACCCACGCCGCTCCCAGTTCCCGCGCCAGCTTTCGATGCGATTCAGTCCGGGTGAATACGTGCACCTCGCACTTGTGAAATCGCGCCAGTTGCAGAACGATGTGGGCCGACGCGCCGAAGCCGAACAAGCCTAACCGCCCGCCCGACGAAATCCCGCTCAACTTGTACGACCGATACCCAATTACTCCCGCGCACAACAGCGGCGCAACGTTCTCATCCGTGAAGGCATCCGGCAGCCGAAACGCGAATCGCTCATCCACCACCAGGGCGTCAGCATATCCGCCGTTTGCGTGCAATCCCGTGAACTTCGCGCGCTCGCACAGGTTTTCCCGCCCGGAGCGGCAGAACGTGCACTCGCCGCACGTCCAGTACAGCCAGGGCACGCCTATGCGGTCACCTTCTTTATGCGTGCGCACGCGCTTGCCCACCGCGTCCACGACGCCCACCACCTGATGACCGGGCACGACCGGCAGCTTCGGCAACGCTAGGTCGCCCTCCACCGTGTGCAGGTCCGTACGACACAACCCGCAAACGGAAACGCGCACTCGCACCTGCTCATCGGCAGGGTCCGGCAGGGCAACATCTTCCAGCCGCAGCGGATGCTCCTCTATCGGCCTCGCTTTGTGCAGCAACATCGCTTTCATGGCGAAGCGAGTTTACTAGCTCCTGCGCGGAAGTTGAAGGCACACACACTGGCACGGCGAGTAGAATTCTCTTTCATAACTCTGGGAGAACTTCATGCGCGATACGTCTCAGTCCCGCCCCGCACCGCAGCCAACGAGAGATTTCACCGCTGTTCCCGAGCAGCGCGACTGGAATGCCTATGTTGAAGAATTCCGCAGCGCCGGCCACAGCACGGTCGATTGGATTTGCGAGTTCCTGAAGGACACGCGCCAGTACCCCGTCGTGCCTAACCTGCGTCCCGGCGACCTTGTCGACGCGCTGCCTGCCTCGGCACCCGAAAAGGGCGAGCCGCTCGAAGCCATGCTCGCCGATTTCCGCCGCATCGTCATGCCGGCCGTCACGCATTGGAACCATCCCGGCTTCCTCGCCTACTTCGGTACCACCGGCTCCACGCCCGGCATTCTCGGCGAAATGATCGCCGCCGCTCTCAACACCAACGGCCTGCACTGGAAGACCTCTCCCGCTGTTGCCGAACTGGAAGAGGTCACGCTGGGATGGCTGCGCCAGTGGCTGGGACTCCCGCCTGAATTCTTCGGCATCATCTACGACACAGCGTCCGTCAGCAGCATGCACGCCATCGCCGCCGCACGCGAACTTGCCGACCCCGCCGCCCGTGAAGATGGCTCACGCTCGGAACTCGTCATGTACACCTCCGAGCAGTCGCATTCCTCCATCGAGAAGGGCGCCATCGCCGTCGGCATCGGACAGCGAAACGTTCGCAAGGCCCCGGTCGACGCCGAATTCCGCATGCGCACAGACGTGCTCGCACGCATGATCGAGGACGACATCGCTGCCGGGAAAAAGCCTTTTTGCATAGTTGCGACCGTCGGCACTACATCGACCACCAGCATTGACCCTGTCGCGGAGATCGCGGACATCGCCGAACGGCACAACCTCTGGCTGCACATTGACGCCGCCTATGCAGGCACTGCCGCCATCTTGCCCGAGTACCGCCACATTCTCGCCGGAGCCGAGCGCGCGCACTCGCTCGTAATGAACCCGCATAAATGGCTGCTCACGCCCATGGACCTCAGCGCCTTCTACTGCCGGCGTCCGGACATCCTGCGCCGCGCCTTCTCGCTCGTACCCGAGTATCTTCGCGCCTCCGAGGACCCACGCGCCGTCAACCTGATGGACTACGGCGTCCCCCTCGGCCACCGCTTCCGCTCGCTCAAGCTCTGGTTCATCCTGCGCTACTTCGGACGCGAAGGCATCCAGCAGATCGTCCGCAAGCACATAGCCCTCGCCGGTGAATTCGCCGACTGGGTACAGTCCGATCCACGTTTTGAACTCTCCGCGCCTGTCCTTTTCTCTGTCGTCTGCTTCCGCTATCGCGGCACCGGCGACGAGAACAAAGCCATCCTCGACGCCGTAAACGCCTCGGGAAAGATATACATTTCGCACACGGCCCTGAACGGGAAATACGTGCTGCGAGTTGCAGTTGGCAACCTGGGAACAACGCGAGAGGACCTGCAAACTGCGTGGAAGCTGGTGAGGGAAGCCGTGACCAAATTGGGGTAGCGCCCAAGGGTTTTCGCACTTTGCCTCAGAGGCGCAGCTAGGCACAAGACACGCAGGTTGGGGCAGGGTTTCGACTGCCCCGGTTGCGCAACTACGCAGCACTACTTCCGCGGTTAGATTCGAGTGAGTCCTCAGCTTTCGGGGCGGCGTCCAGAATCGCGCGCAATCGCCGGCCAAGCTCCGGGAACTCGAACGGCTTGTACAAGATGTTATCGGCGCCGCTCTCTCCGCCTTGATCCGAGTAGCCGGACATGAACATCGACTTAATCGCCGGTCGGTGTTTTCGTATTTCGTTCACAGCGATATCTCCACGAATTCCAGGCATTAAGATGTCACTGAGCACGAGATCAATCACACCGCCGTACTCATGTGAATACCTGATCGCCTCTGGACCGTCTTTAGCTTCGATCACCTGGTAACCTAAACTTTCCAGGTATGCTCGTGTCATAGTCCGTATTCCACTCTCATCTTCGGCGAGCAGTATGGTTTCATTCCCGCCTCTTGGCGGTAGTGCGGGCGGCTCGTCAAACGGCACCGCGGGGGCGACGCTTACCTGCGGTAAATAGACTCGAAAAGTCGCTCCGTTGTGTGGCTCGCTATCAACTTCGATATGCCCTCCAGCGCTTTCAGTGATCCCGAAAACAGTCGATAGCCCAAGGCCTGTGCCCTTGCCCAGCTGTTTTGTTGTAAAAAAAGGGTCAAAGATATGCGAGCGGACATCCGGGGCGATACCCTGTCCGGTGTCACTAACTTGAAGAACAGCAAAAGTCAGCTTTTTGTCTTCTCGTTCTGGCGTGCCGAAAGATTGCACCTGGCTGGTGGTCGCTATCGAAAGCAGTCCTCCTTCAGGCATCGCATCCTGAGCGTTGATAACCAGGTTCATGAGCATGACTTCGATTTGCGAAACATCTAGATAGACCGGGTGAGGGTCGCTTGTCACCGAAATTTGCAGCTGAACTTGATCGGAGAGTAACCGCCGAAGCATTCGTTCCATGCCCAGAACGATGAGATTAAGGTCCGCGACTGTCGGGGCGTCCGGACCCTTGCGACTGAATGCGAGAAGCTGTCTTGTCACTGCTGTCGCCCGCTTCGTAATTGTAAGGATCTGCTCGCATGTATCGCGGCCTTCAGCCAAAGCAGCGTTTTCGATCAACTCGGTAGCGTAACCGGAGATAAGCATCAGGAGATTGTTAAACTCATGAGCAATACCTCCCGCCAACCTCCCAAGTGCCTCCATCTTTTGGGACTGTCGCAACTCTAGCTCTATTATTTTTGCCTGCGTCACATCACGAAAACTCCACACACGTCCCACGATCTCGTCGTTGAGCAGTTGTGGTTGGGAATAACGCTCGTAGATGCGCCCGTCTTTGAGGTACAAAATATCGAAGCTGCTGACGGAAGGGTTGGCATAAAGCGCACACACTTTGTCGAGGAAGTCGTTCGGACTCCGTAATTGATCTGTTACGTACTCTAGCAATTTCTGATCATCGCGGCCGATGGAAGTGTCGCAAGCCAAACGCCACATCTCCAGGAATTTCCTATTACAACTCGTAATCTTTCTCTCGTTCGAAACCACCAGAATTCCGTCGGCCGTGGAGTCCAGTGTGGCGTTTAGCAGAGAGATGCTACCCTGCAACTCATTTTCGGCTTGACGCCGAGCTTGAACTTCAATCCTGAGCGCGGCATTTATCTTTGCTAACTCTGTGGTGCGATGCTCCACTTCTCTCTCTATATCAGCATTGGACTGGCGGATGGCATCTACAATGTCTTTGCGAAATCTAAGGTCGCGAGCTGTGAAGATTACGGCTTGAATATGCGGGTCATCCAATCGATTGTTCGCAATGATTTCAAATGGGATCCAGGTACCGGAACTATCTCGGAGCCTCAAAACCGAGGGAACACGTTCGCCTTCATGCTGAACCGTATCGGTATACTCCTGGGCGGCGCGGGGCGCATCTTCCGGATGGATGAACTCAAAGATGTTGCGGCCTTCAACCTCGCCCGCGGTATAGCCAAGCACCTTTGACATTTGTGGATTAGCGTACTGAATGATCCCTTGAGAGCCAATCAGCGCCAATATCTCCGGAGCGTTTTCGATAATCAATTGATATTTGTGCAAGAGAGCACGCGCAGCGCGGTCACGATCTGCGGCTGAATACGCTCGAGGCTTCTTCGAGAGGGCCATGCGCCACCTCAGAGTGTGGCTGTGCTGCGGAGGCGAATGCAAATACGGATGACTTGAAAGAGAATAGATGGTACCCCGTGCCTTATAGGACTCCGCCGCACACAAACTCTGACTTCAATTTCGATGCTGCTTACCGCAATCTGGACAACACCCGGTGCGAAGAAACCTGCTTTATTGCCCAGACACGACGGCATACTGCGACGTTGATGGTCGTTTTCAGAGTTGCGGATTCGACTGGTGATTCGGCCACAAGCAATGGCGCGACCTGCTGTTCGGCGTCGACGGTTCAGGGAAAGCCCAGCGTGTGGCCTTACGTCAGAAAAAAAAGCCGGTGGCAAGATAAACAGTGATAGGAGCGGATACGGTTTGCGGGTGGGGATGATGGCGGAGAGACAGGGATTCGAACCCTGGATACCCTTTCGAGTATACACGCTTTCCAAGCGTGCGCCTTCAGCCACTCGGCCATCTCTCCGCGTCGTTTTCGAACGCTTGCGTCGATTGTACCATCCCGCTTGGAGCCGGCGTAGCTACGCTCTTCGCGCCGGAAGTCGTCGCCCGCTCTAAAGACAAAAGGCCCGCCAGCAGCGAGCCTTGAAGTCCTTGCAGTTGAATTACCCGATTCGCAATTCCCCGATTCCAGATTTCTACTTGTCTTCCTTCAACTGCTCCGTGAGGTAATTCTGAATTCCAGTTTCGCTGATTGCGTGCAACTGGGCTTCGAGCCAGTCGATGTGCTCTTCCTCATCCCGCAGAATATCTTCAACAAGCTGACGCGAACCGCCGTCATTCACGGAGTTGCAAATGTTGATGCCGTCGTTCAGGCGCTTCACGGCGTCGTACTCAACCTGCAAGTCGTTTTTGAACTGCTGCTCCACGCTCTGCCCGATATTGATTCTGAAGTAGTCGCTCATGTTCGGAGTGCCATCGAGGTACAGAATGCGCTCCATCAACTTCTCGGCGTGCTGCATCTCTTCGATGGATTCCTTGCGGATCTTTTTTGCCAGCCGCTCGTAGCCCCAGTTTTCGCACATCTCGGCGTGCAGAAAATACTGGTTGATGGCCGTCAGTTCCGCCTTCAGCACCTGGTTGAGCAGATCAATGACTTTCGGGTCGCCCTTCACGTTTGCCTCTCAAGTGGGACTGGAATACAGGGATACTCGCTGGCTTGAATCGCTTCAGCAGCGTGCCTGGGAGCCGTAATTCTACCAGATTCGATCAGTTTCTCTGGAGCTTGGGCGGAATCACTGGTACCGCAGCGCTGGCCGCGGCAGCCGCCGCTTGCGCTTTCTGCCCCGCCGATCCCGCTGGGGCATCTGCCTCCGCTGGTTTGTTCAAGCCTTCCAGCAGGCGATGATGCATGCAGTACAGGGCAAGCTCAAGGCGGTCTGAAACGCCAAGTTTGTCGTACACCTTGCGAAGGTAATTCTTCACTACCTGTTCTGTAGTGCCAACATCCTGCGCAATTTCCTTGTTCTTCAAACCCTGCGTCACCCCGGAGACGATGAGCAGTTCCTTGTCGCTCAGGCGTGCGCGGGAACGTGGAGCCGTCAACTGCGATGCCTGTGCGCGATAGGCCTCGATAACCCAGTTCACGCCCTTATTGTCCAGCCAGGTCTCGCCTATGACAACCTTGCGAATGCACTTCACCATCAGGTCCGGCGCGATCGAACGCGTCACAATGCCGTGGACCCCGCGACGCAGATACTCCACGGTTTCCTCTTCGCCCACCTCGGACGACAGCAGAATGATTCTGAGCTTCGCGTGTCTCAGTATTTCCGAGATCGCTTCGCCCGGATTCTGGCACATGGCAGCTTCAAACAGCAGGACGTCCGCCGTAAACTTTTCTACCGCTGAGATCGTCTGGCCCAGCGATTCGGCCTGTGCGACGACACGGATATCGTCTTCCAGCGCGAATATCTTTCGCATCCCGACGCGGAAGATCGGCTCCGTGTCGGCAACAATCACACGAATGGAATGCGGCGTTGAGGACTCGTCGGCGGGGACTTCAGGATCGCGATCTCTGGCCTGGTCGGTCATGGCCCAACCCTCTGCATTCGGCCGTTGGGGGAACGGCAGCGAACTCGGTTCGAACTATCGTTCGAACGTGTACTCGTCGATGACGGCTGCAACCGCGCAACGATCATCGTCCGGGCAGCAGCGTACCACGCGGCCAATGCAGTTCACCAGAACATCTTTTGAGGCGCCCATGACGGTGGCCGGCATCGAGATTGTAAACTCAATGGTACTGCCCACCGTAATGTTCTTTTCGATGCGGAACAGCACGCCTCCAGCCGAGATGTCTTTTGTCTCAGCTTCAAAGCAGTGCGTCTCCGCCCACACGGACATTGGCAAACGCAGTGGGAAGCGGACCGAACTCCGCATGTCGGGGATGGAGGCAGAGATAGCCACAGCAAAATCAGGATACCGCCGCAAAAAACCGCGTCAAATTACTAAAGTGCTCCCATCCGATCCGGACTGGTTCATCCAGAAAACGCCCGCCTAGAATTTTGTCACTTCCGTGAAGTTGAAATCCCGCACTTTCATCGCCGGCACCACCATATCGAATGACTCTTCTCCGCTTGCGCGGACCGGTTCGCCCATCGCTTCCACATTCGAGAGCATCTCCGGCAGGCTCTGATTGAAACGGAAATTGAGCAGCCCGTTCCGTACCTTGCCGTTCTCGACGAGGAACGTGCCGTCGCGCGTCATTCCTGTCACGATCTTCTCGTACGGGTCCACTTCGCGGATGTACCACAGGCGCGTTACCAGGATTCCCCGCTCGGTTTCCGCGACCATCTGGTCCACGGACTTTGCCGCCCCGTCGCCAGCGAAGACAATGTTCAGCGGTGCTTCCCCCATTTCGTTCGGCAGTGGGAAGCCGTGTCCCGTCGCTCGCACATCGCCAGCCTGGGCGGCAAGTTCTGTCTTGCACATCCTCGCCGCACTTCCACGCGAGTACACAAGATTCCGCACCACGCCGTTGCGAATTAGTTCAACCCGTGCGCGCCTGACGCCCTCGCCATCGAACGGCGCGCCCGATTGCAGCGGGTGGTAAACGTCGTCATATACGCTGATGTTGTCGCCGAAAAGCTTCTTCCCGACTCGATCGGTCAGGAACGAGCGCTGATCGAGAAGCGATAATCCGCTGAAGTCCCAGAACATGAAACCGACTATGTCCTGCACCGCAGACGGCTCGAAAATAACCGTGTACTTCCCCGGCGGAATCTCTTTCGGCCCCGCCGACGAGCTTGCTTTCTCTGCGGCCACTTCAGCCAGCCGGGCCGGATCGATCTGATCCACATCGGGCGAATTCGATTTCTGCCACCCGGAAGAATCGCGCGCCAGCATCGTCACCGAAACTTCCGCGTGCGATTGCGTGTGCCACGCCGATACTCCACGCGAGTTGAGCAACGCCTCTACGTGCTCCGACACGGCATAAACGCCGGCGCTGGTATGCCCGTGCTTATGCGCCACGGCCACCATGCTCTCAACACCGCTAGCTCGTTCCTGCGGCCCGACGGCAACCGTACGAGCGAAGTGTCGCGACGGTATCGCCGCTGGCGCATTCCCGCCCGTAGCCTCTGCCACGGTCACAATCGGAAGCAGATCGGGGTCGGCATCCTGAACCTTGGCAAGTCGCTCACTGGCCTGCACCACGCGACGCAGACTTTCATCGTCGAACTTGTTCGTTGTCGCACGCGCAGTGCGCCCATCCACCACCGTCCGCACAGAAATCTCGTAGTTCTCTTCTGCCACGTTCTGCGTGATGGTGTTGTTGGCGAACCGGGTCAGCGCATTCCTTCCGCCAACGATCAGCACTTCCACATCGTCTGCGGTGGAGTGCTTCTTAATGCGATCGAATACATCGTGTGCCTTGCTTTGATCGAACATTCTCACCTTGCCTGGAGTTCGGGCTGTTTCGCGCCCGGTTAACTCTACGATCCTGAGTACGCCGACCCTATCCGCACATTACGGAATCTCGCCGGACTAGCGCCGTGCCCGGTGCCCATCACCTGCTGCGGCTGCCCCTTGCCGCAGTTGGGAGTGCCCCAGAGCACCCACTCTTCGGGCCCGCAGATCGCGTCCATGGAGTTCCAGAACTCCGTAGTAATGCCCGAGTAAGAAGGATTCTTCAACATGCGTCCCAGCTTGCCGGCTTTGATTTCCCAACCGATCTCGCATCCAAATTGAAAGTTGTAGCGCTTGTCGTCGATTGACCACGATCGGTTCGTCTGCATGAGAATGCCGTCGTCCGTGTCCGAGATCAGTTGCTGCAAGCTCAGCGGCTTTTCTCCGGGAAGGATGCTCACGTTCGTCATGCGAACGATTGGTACGCGATTCCAGTTCTCCGCCCGCATATGTCCGCCGCTGCGCGTGCGACCGATCTTCTCCGCCGTATCTCGCGACGAAAGATATCCGGTGAACAGTCCGCGGGTGATGATCGGCACGCATTGTGCCTGCACGCCCTCGTCGTCATACGCGAAAGTACCCAGCCCCGGCCCGTGCGCCTCGGTGGCATCGGCAACCACGTTCACCAGTTCGCTGCCGTAGCGCAGCGCATTCAACTTTTCCAGGGTGAGAAAGGAAGTCCCCGCAAAGTTCGCCTCCATGCCGAGCACGCGATCCAGTTCGATCGGATGACCCACCGATTCGTGAATCTGCAGTCCAAGCTGTGACGAATCGAGAATGACGGCCGTCCTGCCCTGCGGACATTGCGGAGCCGAGTGCAGGGCCACGCACTCTTCCGCAATGCGGCGCGCGTTTTCCAGCAGGTTTAGTTCGCGGACAAGTTCATAGCCTTTGTTCTGCCACTGTCCGCCGAAAGAATTTGGATACGAGCGCTTCTGAATCTCCGATCCTGCGAAGGAATACGCAGCGTAACCGGCGCCGCTCGTGATGCGCGTCTGGTGAATACGCGAGCCTTCACTGTTCCAGAACCACTGCTCGTAACGGCGAAAATTCATGTTCGTCTCGGCGAGGGTGATGCCGGAGACGCTGCGCAGTTCCGCATCAACCCGCAGCAGCAGGTCGAGGTTCTCCTCCACCGAGGTCGTGAACGGGTCGACTTCATAGCGCGATGACCACGTCACCAAAGCCGGCGGTTCGGCAACCAGCCGAAGCTCCTGCTCCTTCACACGCGCCGACGCCTTTGCAATTTCCACCGCGTGTGAGGCGCAGAGTTCTATGCCTCTTTGTGTCAGGTCCTCCGTGGCGGCGAAGCCCCAACCGCCAGCGGCGATCACGCGGACGCCCACGCCCATCGACTCCGAATCCGACGCGCTGCCGATCTTGCCGTTCTTCGTTGCCAGCGCACGATTGCGGTCGTCTACCAGGCGCGCTTCCGCGTAACTGGCGCCGCGCATTCGCGCAGCGTTCAGTGCCCACTCAGCAATGTGTTCCAAATTTCACCCCGCGTGGAAATCATAATAATAGTGCCTGCGACCAGTTGCCAGACGCCAGTTGCCAGTTGCTGGCCTTAGCTAGATGCAGATTCGTCTCCTGAGCGGAGCGGCGAAGCCGCGCAGTCGAAGGACCCTGTGTTCAAGGCAGACGGCATATACCAGTTGCCAGCCAGAACAAAGATCTGACCGTCAGATGCGAGCCGCCAAATGCAAATACGTTTTGAACAACCAGAAGTTCGCGCACTCAGCAGGTTAATTAATTGGACGTTCGCGCCAGCAAATTGCGATGATGGTGAGTTGCGGAATTGCAAGTTCCGCCCTGGACCAAATCAGCAGTGATATCGAATACCACGGAAAATCGTACCCACGTCACATATACAGGGCTAATGGCGGTCATGCTGACGGGCATGTGTACATTCTTCAGCGTGTACTGCACCCAGCCGCTGCTTCCATTGCTGCAAGACCTTTTTCATGCATCGGAACTTGAGGTCAGCCTTACCGTCAGCTCCACAACCTTTGCCATCGCCCTTACAGCGCCAATCATCGGGATGCTGGCCGAACGCATCGGCCGCAAGAAGGTTATCGTACCGGCGCTCTTTGGGCTGACCTTGGCCACGTTACTCTGCGCCACCGCCGGAAGCCTGCACGCTTTGATCGTCTGGCGATTTGTGCAGGGACTGTTCGTACCCGGAGTTGTGGCCGTCGTCCATGCCTACATCAATGAAGAGTGGTCCGGACGAGGCGTGGGCCGCGCCATGTCCTTCTACGTCACCGGCACCGTTATAGGCGGCTTCCTCGGACGATTTCTCGCCGGGGTAATCGTGTCGCACTGGCACTGGCGCGCCGCCTTTATTGTGATCGGCCTGCTGAACCTTATCGGAGCGGTCCTCGTCCGTCGCTGGCTGCCGCGCGCACAGAACTTCGTCCGCGCTCCTCATCTCGGCCACGCTCTCGAAGGCGTGCGTACTCATCTCCGCAATCCCCGCCTGCTTGCCACGTTTGGTATGGGATTCGCCGTGCTCTTCACGCTCGTTGGAACGTTCACCTACACCAACTTCTACCTGGCAAAAGCGCCCTTCAATCTCACGTCCGCGCAGCTCGGCAGTGTCTTCTTCGTTTACCTGCTCGGCGTCTTCATCACTCCGCTCTCCGGCAAATACCTCGATCTGTACGGATTCCGCAAGACAGCGCTGCTCTCGTTCACGATGATCGCGTCAGGACTGCTACTCACCCTGGCGCATACACTCACGCCAGTCATCATCGGACTCGCAGTCTTCTCTTCTGGTGTTTTTATTTCGCAAGCTGCGGCGACCGTGCAAACAGGTGTCATCGCCGGACACGCGCGGTCCTCAGCCGCCGGCTTATACATGAGTTGTTATTATCTCGGCGGAAGCGCAGGAGCCACCCTGACAGGCTGGACGTGGGTCGCCGCCGGATGGCCGGCCTGCATAGCTTTGCTGGTCAGCGTCGCCATTGTCAGCCTTGTGCTCGCCATCATCAGCAGCCGCGGCGTAACCCCAGAGATTGAGACAACAGTTGCCAGATGCCAGTTGCCAGACGCCAGTTGAGCTACATAACAAGCTTGTCTTCCTGAGCGGAGCGGCGAAGCCGCGTAGTCGAAGGATCCCTTTTGCCAGCACACCTTCGAACTCCAAGAACCGCATCGCTACAACTCATATCGCATGATCGGCTTGGCTGCCGAGCGCCGAGCAGCTTCTTCGAATCCAGCCTTACGATAGCTTGCGGCCAAACCTGTCCACACAAACACATCCGGCAGCTTCTTCCCTTCCAACTCCTGCGGATACCCTTCCAGAATCTTCGCACCCGACTTACGGGCAAAATCAATCGCCGCTTGCAGCAGCGTCACCGACACTCCACGAGTGCGATAACCCTTGCGAACGAAGAAACAACTGATCGACCATACCGGCTTGTCATCCACCGGCTTCCACACACGCGAACGCTCCAGCGCAGGAAACGTCTCGCGCGGCCCAAGCGAACACCAGCCTATCGCCTGTCCATCTTCATAGAGCAGAATACCGGGGTTCTCGCCGGCGATCACCGCGCCGCGCATAAGAGCCTTGTTGCGCTCGCCCTTGCCTGAATTAAAATCTGCTCGCGACAGCCGCCACGACATGCACCAGCACCCGCCACAAGCTCCGCGACTCCCAAACAGCTCTTCAAAATCCGCCCACGTCGCGGGTCCCAGCGGCTTGTAATCCAAAACTGAAGATTTCTTCCCCGTCGCCATCGCATATCTCCCGCCCGCATTGTACGGCGACACCAAACAAAACGGGCAGCCCGAAGGCCGCCCGTCTAGCTGTTGTCTCGACGTAATGTCTGACGTCTGCTGTCCGACGCCCGACGTCTGCTCTTATGTTCCTTCCGACCATCCCGCCAGATACTCTTCTTGTTCCGGCGTCAGACGATCGATCTTGATTCCCATGGACTCCAGCTTCAACTTCGCCACGCGCTTGTCCAGTTCGTCGGGAACCTTGTAAACCTTCTTTTCGAGGCTCTTGTGGTTCTTCACGACATATTCGACCGAGAGCGCCTGGTCGGCGAAGCTCATGTCCATCACCGACGCCGGATGTCCCTCGGCTGACGAGAGGTTGATCAGGCGGCCTTCGCCCAGCAGGTTGATCTTGCGACCGTCCTTCAACGAGTACTCCTGCACGAATTCGCGCGTGGTGCGCTTGCCGCTCGAGAGCTTTTCCAGTGCAGGGATATCGATTTCCACGTTGAAGTGTCCCGAGTTCGAGACAATGGCTCCATCCTTCATCAGTTCGAAGTGTTCCTTGCGCAGCACGCTCTTGTTGCCCGTCACCGTGCAGAACACGTCACCGATCCTGGCGGCTTCTTCCATCGACATCACGCGGTAGCCATCCATCACGGCTTCCAGCGCCTTCGTCGGATCGATTTCCGTCACGATTACTTCCGCGCCAAGACCGCGCGCGCGGCTCGCCAATCCGCGGCCACACCAGCCGTAGCCGGCCACCACGAATTTCGAACCGGCCAGCAGGAAGTTCGTCGCACGAACGATACCGTCAATGGTGGACTGGCCCGTTCCGTAGCGGTTGTCGAACATGTGCTTGGTATCGGCGTCGTTCACGGCCACGATCGGATACTTCAACACGCCGTCTTTCGCCATCGCGCGCAGGCGGATGACGCCAGTCGTCGTTTCTTCCGTGCCGCCGATGATCTCATCGACCACGTCCGTACGCTTCGTCAGCGCGATCGTCACCAGGTCAGCGCCGTCGTCCATGGTGATGTGCGGCTTGTGGTCCAGAGCGGCCATAATGTGCTTGTAATAGGTATCGTTGTCCTCGCCCTTGATGGCAAACACCGGAATGTTGAAGTCGCGCACCAGGCATGCCGCGACATCGTCCTGCGTGGAGAGCGGGTTAGAGGCGCACAGCGCCACGTCCGCGCCGCCATCACGCAGGGTGATCGCCAGGTTCGCCGTCTCTGCCGTTACGTGCAGGCAAGCCGAGATCCGAATCCCCTTCAGTGGCTGGTTCTTGATGAATTCCTTGCGGATGATTTGAAGAACCTTCATTGACTGGTTCGCCCAGTCGATGCGTTTCCGTCCTTGGTCGGCCAGGTCGAAACTCTTTACGTCGGAAGTCACTTGCGTTTCAGTCGTCGCCATACTCTCCCGTGTGCGCGCTTCCGTGCTGTTCAAAGTGAATTCTTGAGCAATGCGCGATATGTGATGGGCGAGGTGATACATCGCCGAGAAGATGTTGTGCGCGCCAGACCGGGGGTTGCCACTTTGCCCAGCACACAGAGAAGGTGGGACCTTTCAGCCCCACCGATAATCGAAATCCTACACTGTTCGGACTTGACTTACTTCTTTGCCGAAACAGCCTTCGCCATGCCAGCCTGCTCGCGTAACGCTGCGGCCTTATCGGTGCTTTCCCAGGTAAAGTCCTTGTCGTTGCGGCCAAAGTGACCGTAGGACGCGGTCTTCTTGAAGATCGGGCGACGCAGTTTCAGCGACTCAATGATGCTCTTCGGGGTCAACTGGAAGTTCTTGCGAACGAGTTCCTGCAACGTCTCGCGATCCACTTTGCCCGTACCGAACGTATCCACCAGGACGCTGACCGGTTCCGCTACGCCGATCGCATAAGCAAGCTGCACTTCGCAGCGTGCAGCCAGCCCGGCGGCAACAATATTCTTCGCGATGTAGCGCGCCATGTACGCAGCCGAACGGTCAACTTTGGTCGCGTCCTTGCCGCTGAAAGCGCCGCCACCGTGACGACCCAAACCGCCGTAGGTATCCACGATGATCTTACGACCGGTCAATCCGGTGTCGCCCATCGGTCCGCCGATCACGAACCGGCCTGTTGGATTGATGTGGTATTTCGTGTCCGCATCCAGCAGGTTCGCCGGAACTGCCGCCTGGATGACGTGCTTCAGGATATCCGCCCGCAGTTGTTCGTTCCCAACCGTCTCTGCGTGCTGCGTCGAGATCACAACGGCATCCACGCGGACCGGCTTCAGGTTTTCATCGTACTCCACCGTAACCTGCGATTTTCCGTCCGGACGCAGGTAAGGCAGTGTGCCGTTCTTGCGAACTTCTGAGAGGCGCTCCGTCAGCCTGTGGGCCAGGTGGATCGGCATCGGCATCAGTTCTTCTGTCTCGTCGCAGGCGTAACCGAACATCATGCCCTGGTCGCCCGCGCCACCCGTGTCCACGCCCATGGCGATATCGCCCGACTGTTTGTTGATGCTGGAGATAACGGCGCAGGTATTCGAATCAAAGCCGTAAAGAGCATTGTCGTAGCCAATTGCGGAGATCGTGCCACGCACGACCGACTGGAAGTCCACGTATGCCTTGGTTGTGATTTCGCCAGCGATCACCACCAACCCGGTTGCCGTCAAAGTTTCGCAAGCAACACGACTGTACTCGTCCTGCTGCAAGCAGGCGTCGAGAATGGCATCAGAAATCTGGTCGGCGATTTTGTCCGGATGACCTTCGGTCACCGACTCGGAGGTGAATAGAAAAGGGTTGCGAGACAAGGTTGCTTCTCCTTGGAGTTCATTCGGGACGTACGGGGCTCGGAGCCATTCCAACGAATTTCGCTCGGTAGGGTTCCCGTGTGGGGTACCCATTCGATCTATTTGGCGAGGGGCACAGCCAAGCCGCTGCAGTCGTTCTACTTAACACTGGAAGTTTACAGAGAACTACAGGCGTCCGCAATGAAAACGCTCGAACGGCAGCAGGCTGCATTGAACGGCAAATTATGGCAGCCGTAGGACTGTCCGCTCTTACTGCACCATCATGATGGCGCCAAACATTACTGCACCACACATTACTGCAAAACACATTCAGAGGTGAAGCGAAGCACGGAGCGCCTGTTACTCTCGCCCACCATACCCAGCGACTTCCCGTTGCAGGTCACAAATACAGCGTTACCCGTGGTAACCACGACTCGCTCTTGCGCCAGTACGAGCTTCTGGTCGGAAACCCGCAGAGTCTGCGTCGTCGCCGCTTGCCCATCTGCTTTGATCGACACCCACGTCGGTTGCGTTACGCTGATCTGCAACTCGATCGGCGCCTTATCTTTCGCGCCAGCTTGCGTTGCGCCAGGTGCAGGTTGCGATGTAAGTGGATTTGTGGCAGTGCCTTGCGCAGGCTCGCCTACAGAACCCGTCGCGCCCTCTGGAGATTGCCCTGCAATCGCGCCGTCTTGCGGTGCCACCGCCGACGGGTCAGTGGCGACAGAAGTCGCGCTCGGGGTAGCTGTCTGCGTGGACGTCACCTCCGGCTGTGGAATCGGTCTAGGTGCGTCCTGGCGCTGCTTGTAATACTTCCAACCCGCGCTGCCACCCGTGATCAGCAGCAAAAAAAGCGCAAAGGCGACCCAGGCTCCGGCCGATCCCTTTTCGCGAACTGACTCTAAGGCTTCCCGGCTCTTGACGGCTTCGGCTTGCGCCGTGATTGGTTCACTCGGCAAAACAACCTTTTCCGGTTGCTGCTCACCTGCCGCGTTCAAGTAATCGGAAACCGCCTGCTCTTCGTCAATCCCCAGGTATTTCGCGTAAGCGCGGACGAACCCGCGATTGAAAATTCCACCCGGAAGGATGTCGAAGTGTTCGTCTTCCAGCGCCTTCAACGAACGCGTTCCAATCTTGGTCGCCTCGGCGATCTCATCCAGCGTGATGGCACGCATTTCTCGTTCACGCCGCAGTTTTTCGCCAAACGTTCCCACGGGCACCAACCCCAGGCCGAGCCTGCAATTCGTTATAGTAAGGGAATTCCAGTCGCATCATAGGTTTCCGCAGCAGCCAAGTCAACGAAAACAAGTGCAACTAGCAACGTAATCAGCCGTTTAAGGTTACGCTCGACGGGCACCTCCTATAGCATCGCCGTTACGAACGTTTGTTGCCGCGACAAGGAGTGAGCCCTATAATACGGCTTCTCGAACCACTCCTAACTGTACGCGCACATGGGACACTGTGAGCAATGACTGAGTCGAACGGCGCCAGCAAACGGCAAGTCCAACAGTTGGGGATATTCCACGACGTCGCGAAGGCGCTCACCTCGTCGTTGAATCTCGACTCCATTCTGCAAACGATCATGGAAAAGATGGCCGCGTACTTCCGGCCGGACACATGGTCGCTGCTGATGGTGGACGAGGAACGCGATGAATTGTATTTCGCGATTGCCGTCGGGGACGCTTCCGATACTCTCAAAACCGTACGCCTGAAGATGGGCGAAGGCATTGCCGGCTGGGTGGCCAAGCACGACGAGGCTGTCATCGTGCCGGATGTCTACACCGACCCGCGTTTTGCCAAACGCATCGACGAGATGACGAAGTGGCAGACGAGCTCCATCATCTGCATCCCGCTCAGTTCCAAACACCGTGTCCTGGGCGTCATTCAGCTGGTCAATGTGGACATGAAGGGGTTCGGCGAAAACGAACTCCTGCTCCTGCAGACGCTCGCCGACTACGCCGCCATCGCCATCGACAACGCGCGATCGGTTGAGAAGATTCAGGAACTCACCATCACCGACGACTGCACAGGGCTTTACAATGCCCGCCATCTGTATAAGACCCTCGAGTCCGAGGTCTACCGTTCCGCTCGCTTCGGATACGAGTTCACAATCCTCTTCCTCGACCTCGATCGCTTCAAGCAGGTCAACGACACGCACGGACATCTCGTCGGTAGCAAGTTGCTCGCCGAAATCGGGTACGCCATCAAGTCGCATCTGCGCTTGATCGACTATGCCTTCCGTTACGGCGGAGATGAATTCGTCGTACTGCTGCCACAGACCGGAAAAGAATCCGCGCTCGTTGTCGCTCGCAGGCTGCGGGACGTGCTGCGCAACACTTTTTTCCTCGCAGAAGACGGACTCAATCTAAATGTGCGCGCATCGATGGGTGTGGCCACCTATCCGGAAGACGCGAAGACCGCGCACGAAATCATCCAGCAGGCAGACGAGATGATGTACGCAGTCAAGAACAGCACTCGCGACAATATTTCCGTCGCCCAGCAAGGGATGCTCACCTAGAGTTTAAGCTGGAAGCAAGTGCCTCTCCCGCGCTCACCGCGCCCAAGCGGTCATTCCACCATCCACAATCAGCGAGTGCCCCGTTACATACGATGCACCTTCCGAGCATAGCCACAGCACAGCCTCTGCCGCTTCGCTCGCATCGCCAAGTCTCTTCATCGGGTTCAACTCCGCGTAACGTTGCTCGATCGCATGCATCGCTTCGGCATTCCCGCCGGAGAACCGTTCGAACATGCCTTCCAAACCAGGCGTGCGGAATCCGCCCGGAACCAGCGCATTCACGCGGATGCCATCCGACGCATATTCCTGCGCCGCCGCCTTTGTCAGCGCCAGGATTGCTGACTTCGCTGCCGAATATGGTGCCGCCATCGACGCCGCTCCCAGGCCATTTACCGATGATGTGTTCACGATGACGCCGCCGGTTGGTGTCTGTGCCAGCATCTGCGTGAGTTCAAACTTCATGCAGAGCCAGACGCTCTTCATGTTCAGCGCCATCTCGCGGTCGAAGTCCTCTTCTGTGATGTCCGCCGTCCGCTGCATCTTGATTACGTCGATGGCAGCCGCATTGTTGAACGCGCAATCGAGGCGGCCATAGCTTCCCACCGTGCGTCTCACCAGCTCTCGAACTTCATCAGCGCGCGAAACATCGCACGCCACGAACAAAGCCTGCCCGCCCGCAGCTTCAATCTCGCGCACGACCTCGTTCCCTCGCCTTGCGTGACGAGCGGCCAGCACGACCTTTGCGCCTTCTCGTGCAAACGCCAGCGCCGCCGCTTTTCCAATTCCCGCGCTCCCGCCGGTAATCAATGCAACTTTTTCGGCGAAGCCTTTCATCGTTATCACTCCTGCCTTCCTTAGAAGCCGAGCAGAGCTATCGCGCAACAACATCAGGCATTGTTAGGATGGAGAAAAGCAAGATCGAGCGCCACCTCGGCGCCGAAGTGCGAGTTATTTCTTTTGCGGAATTAGGACAGGAGATTCGTAGGTTCGTTGCTTCGCAGGCTCAGGCTTCCACGCGCTCGGATTCTCCGGCGCAGCAGGATTGAAGCCGAAATCCCATACGTACAGGTTCATTTCTTTTTCGCCAAGCATCTCGACAACGGCGTACTCTCCTAGCGTGAGCGGCTTTGTGGGAAGCAGTTTCACCCAGTCGCCTGAGACTTTCTCTGCGCGCGTCGGTATAAAAGTTTGCTCCTGGCGCACCTTGCCGTAGAAGGCTATCTTCACGTTCCCGAGCACGCGCATATCTTTCTTCTGCTCCAAGCGCACCAGCCGAAAATGGTCGGTCAGCGCCAACGGTTGCGCCTGCGTGTCGGTGTCGATATCGACATAGATTTCCGGTTGCGGCACGTGAACCTGCACACGCGCGCGCGCTCCCTTCAACTCTATGCTTTGCTTGGCTGAAGCGACAGGATTGATGGCAGCTCGGAGGATGTTCTTGCCCGTTTGCTTGTTGATCGCTCCGCTGGTCTGGACCAGCTCTGAAAGCTGCTGCTGTCCGCTGTAGGTGTCCAGCACGAAAACACCGCCGGTAGCGGGCAGTGTTATGCCGGGAGCGATGGTTGGAGTCTTGGCAGCTTCGGCTTCTCGCTCTGCTTTTTCCTCTGCGGTAGCGGCGGCCGTATCGGCGTTGAGCGCAGCGCGCTGCGAGTTCCACTTCTCCGTAGCCGGCCAGTCCACCAGGGAGACCGGGACTTCCTCCCACTCGGCGCGCTCCGTGCTGAAGTAGCGGACACGCTCGCCCTTCACTTCCCACTTGCTGACCGGCTGGTACGAACCGTCCTTCAGGACGAGGCGTTTGCTGGTCTCGGCCAAGAGCAGGACGCTGCTCAACAGCAGCGCCAGAGCCAGTGCGAATTGGAGAAACCTGCGCATAGCAAAAAGAAAATAGCAGATGAGAGGCCCTGCTCTTCCTGCCTATTTTAGATGCGGGTTGTCCGGCCATCGCACAGAAGTGGCGAAGTGGCCTTGCGCCCAGCTAAATTTCTAGTCATAATTGGTCGTGCACCCCTCCTACACGCACGATCCCACCGAGAACTTGTTAATGAGGACGGAATGTCGCCAAAGTACATCTTTGTAACGGGCGGTGTTGTGTCGTCGCTCGGTAAGGGCCTCTCGGCTGCCTCAATTGGCGGGCTGTTGGAAAGCCGCGGACTTAAAGTAACGCTGCAGAAATTCGACCCTTACCTCAATGTCGATCCCGGCACCATGTCGCCCTTTCAGCACGGCGAGGTGTTCGTAACCGACGATGGTGCCGAGACGGACCTGGACCTCGGCCACTACGAGCGCTTTACGCACGCAAAGCTCACGCGCGATAACAACCTGACAACCGGCCGCATCTACGAGCAGATCATCGCAAAAGAACGACGCGGTGATTATCTCGGCAAAACCGTGCAGGTCATCCCGCATGTGACGAACGAGATCAAGGCCGCGATGAAGAAAGTGGCCCAGGACGTTGACGTCACCATCGTCGAGATTGGCGGAACCGTCGGCGACATCGAATCGCTGCCGTTCATCGAGGCTATACGCCAGATGCGCCAGGAACTTGGACGCGAGAACACTTGCTTCGTCCACGTAACGCTGGTGCCCTGGATTGCCGCTGCGGCCGAGTTGAAAACCAAGCCGACGCAGCACTCCGTGAAAGAACTGCTTTCGGTCGGGATCCAGCCTGACATCCTTCTGTGCCGCACGGATCGCTTCCTGTCGAAGGACATCAAGTCGAAGATCGCTCTCTTCTGCAACCTGGAAGACGAAGCCGTAATCACGGCAAAAGATGTTGCAAGCATCTACGAATTGCTGCTTGTCTACTCCCAGGAGGGCGTGGACAGGCTTGTTCTCAAGTACCTGCACATGGAATCGCGCGAGCCGGATTTGACCAGTTGGCAAGACCTCGTCCACCGCGCTTACAACCCGAAAGACGAAGTGAAGATCGGAATTGTCGGCAAGTACGTTGAGTATGAGGATTCCTACAAGTCGCTGAAGGAAGCGCTCGTACACGCCGCGCTGAGCTACAACCTGAAACTCGTTGTGCAATGGATCGAAGCTGAAGGTCTCGAGACCAAGGACGACAGTTACAGGGCACAACTGGAAGGCTATGACGGGATCCTAGTTCCGGGCGGATTCGGCAAGCGCGGCATCGGCGGAATGCTGAACGGAATCCGCTACGCGCGCGAGTACAAGGTCCCCTTCTTCGGTATCTGCCTTGGCATGCAGACTGCCTGCATAGAGTTTGCGCGCAACGTCTGCGGCCTGAACGATGCGAACTCGAGCGAGTTCGATCCCGCAACGCCGCATCGTGTCATCTACAAGCTGCGCGAACTGCGCGGCGTGGAAGAACTGGGCGGCACGATGCGCCTGGGCGCCTGGACTTGCAAGCTCGAACCCGGTTCCAAGGCGCACGCCGCTTATGGCGCTACCGAGATCAGCGAGCGCCATCGCCATCGCTATGAATTCAACCGCGAGTACGAAGCGCTGCTCACAGGCGCTGGGCTGAAAATCACTGGAACAACGCCCGACGGAACGTACGTCGAAATCGTAGAGTTGGCCGATCACCCGTACTTCCTCGGCTGCCAGTTCCACCCCGAGTTCAAGTCGAAGCCGCTGGAGCCGCACCCGTTGTTCCTGGCATTCGTGAAGGCGAGCTATGAGAATCGCAAGAAGCGGATAACCGAAACGGCGCAGGCGCACGAAGACATGTTCTTGAGGCCGGCAAAAGCGTAAGGCTCTCGTATTCGCGTACTGATGGAAAGCTGAGCTTCGCTGCGCTCAGCTTGACACGGGTAAAGAGTTGCAATGCGTGACAGACTCAAGAGTTTGAGATGATCGAAAACTTCCAGGTTGGAAACGTTACTGTCGGCTCCGGCGAACTGTTCCTCATTGCCGGTCCGTGCGTTATTGAGAGCGAAGAGCACGCTTTGAAGATGGCAAATTCTATTGCTGGCGTTTGCACGGCTCTGCACCTGCCCTACATCTTCAAAGCTTCGTACGACAAAGCGAATCGCACTTCCATTCGCAGTTTTCGCGGACCGGGCATGGATGATGGATTGCGGATTCTCGCCAGCGTTGCGAAGAGTGTTGGTGTTCCCGTGCTGACCGATGTCCACGATGCGCACGATGTAGAGCGCGTGGCGGAAGCGGTGGATGTGCTGCAAATTCCGGCGTTCCTGTGCCGACAGACCGACTTGCTTGTAGCGGCGGCAAAGTCCGGGCGAGCGGTGAACATCAAGAAGGGTCAGTTCGTTTCGCCGTGGGATATGCAACACGCGGTGGCCAAGATCCGCGAGAGTGGCAATGACCGCGTTTTTCTGACGGAGCGGGGATCGAGCTTCGGCTACAACAATCTCGTTGTTGATATGCGTTCGTTGGCAATCATGCGTGAGTTCGCGCCAGTGGTGTTCGACGCTACCCATAGCGTGCAACTTCCCTCTGCGGGCGATGGAGCCCAGAGTGGTGGACAGCCGCAGTTCATCCCTGTGCTTTCGCGGGCGGCGGTTGCGGCCGGAATCGACGGCATATTCATGGAAGTTCATGACAACCCCGCGCAGGCGAAGTCGGATGGGGCAAACGCGCTTGACCTGAAGAATCTACGCGGCGTATTGCAACAACTGATCGCCGTGCACGCAGCGGCGAACATGCGGACGGAATAGCTTTATTCTGGATTCTGCGCGTTCGTGAATAAGGCTTCCCTACCCAAAAGCTCCCGCACTCGCGAGGGCTGAGACTGCTGACAAAGCCAATCAGAACACGCACCATGGGTGAGCGTACGCCACACGAAACGCAGGGTGTCTCCACTTCGCGCCTCGGCGCTCCGGTAGACATGGCGCTCTAATTTGTTTGAGGTCAGAGCTTTCGCAATCGCGAGAGCTTTTCTATTGCGACCGGTGGAGGTCGAGCTACATCCAACACTGGATATTTTGCGACTCAGTCTTTGCGGGGAGATAGCTATGCAAGTTCTGGTGCTAGGTGGTACGGGAACGGTTGGATCGAAAGTAGTGGCCGGCTTAGCTGCCGAGGACCTTGATGTGCGCGTCGGTACGCGCTCGCCGGAACGCGCTCGGAACCTTCCCGCAGGCGCGACTGCCGTAATGGCTGACTTGCTGAAACCGGAAACGCTTTCTGCTGCTGTGCAGGGTGTGGACGCTGTGTTCCTGTTGACAGCGCTGAGCCAGTCGGAAGCGGACGAGGGCACGAACGTGATTCGGGCCATGAAGCAGGCAGGTGTGCGGCGGGTCGTATTTCTCGGCATTCACAATGTAGACAAGGCGCCGCACATTCCCCACTTCAAGACCAAAATCGACATCAGGGCGGAGATCGAGCGCGCGGGGCTTTCGTACACGATCCTGGCGGCCAATAACTTCTACCAAAATGATTTCTGGTACATGGACCCGATCACGAAGCACGGAGTGTATCCGCAACCTTTTGGAAGTGTGGGACTGAACCGCGTCGATGTGCGGGACATTGCCGATGCAGCGGTGAATGTGCTGACCGGCAGCGGTCATGAGGGACAAACGTATCCGCTTGTGGGGCCGGATGTGCTGACGGGCGAGACAACGGCCGAGATTTATTCGGAAGCTTTCGGAACTCCCGTCCATTATGGTGGTGACGATCTCGACGCCTTCGCCGCGCAATCGAAACAGTTCATGCCAGAGTGGCTTGTGGACGACTTGCGAATCATGTACGACTTCTTCCAGAAGCATGGCCTCCGCGCCAGCGCCGAGGATTTTGCCCAGCAGCAGAAAGCCTTGGGCCACGCTCTGAGGAAGTTTCAGGATTTCGCTGCCGAGCTTGCGAGCATGGCGAAGGCCAGCGCGACAGGCGCATAGCAGATTCAACCGAGGCCCGGACGTGCTCCCGGCCTCGGTGCAAGCCGCGCTAAAGCTCCGACAGGGGCGGGGTAAAGAAGCGAAGCGGATCGTTGTTTCTGCTACGATTACCTTCTTCCATGAATCGCACAGGCGAAAACGTTGTACGCATCGAAGCGGAGGCCCTTCGGCGTCTTGCTGACCGTATTGCAGGGCCGATGTGCGCGCCGTTCAACAGCGCACTTGAGTTGCTTTATTGCTGTATTGGGCGAGCGGTTGTCACGGGCATGGGCAAGAGCGGCCTGATCGCGCGAAAGATAGCTGCCACGCTGAGTTCTACGGGCACACCCGCGCTGTACCTGCATCCGGCGGAAGCCTTGCACGGCGATCTGGGCATGATCGCACGAGGGGATGTTGTCGTAGCACTCTCTGCGAGCGGCGATACGGCAGAGATACTGGAGCTGCTTCCGACAATCAAACGCCTGGCAGTTCCGCTCATTACTTTCACGGGCGACCAACTGTATCCGCGCAACGGATACGTTTCTTCGCTCGCGCAGGCCGCGGATATTGCGCTCGATTGCTCCATCGATAAGGAGGCGTGTTCGCTAGGGTTGGCGCCGACTGCGTCAACGACGACGATGCTCGCACTAGGCGACGCACTGGCCGTGGCGCTGAGCGAGAAGCGCGGTTTCCGTGAAGAAGATTTTGCGAACCTGCATCCCGGAGGCAAGCTCGGAAAAAAACTCGCTCGCGTCAGTGCGCTGATGCACACGGGCGGCGCGGTGCCGCGCGTCACGGCTTCGACAAGCATGAGCGACGTGGTATTCGAAATGTCCAGCAAAGGCCTGGGGATCACGACCGTCTTAGAAGATGGCCGGTTGCTCGGCATCATTAGCGATGGCGATTTGCGAAGGCTGCTGGAGCGCCGCGGCAAAGACGTTATGGAGCTCACGGCGGGCGAATGCATGACGCGCAACCCGAAGACGATCTCCCCGGACGCCTTCGCAACGCAGGCGCTCGACGTAATGGAGCAGAAAAAGATCACATCACTGGCAGTAGTGTCCGAGGACGATCGACTGGAAGGTATCCTGCATCTGCACGATCTGTGGGGAACGCAGATGGTCTGAGGCTGCGGAATCAAAGTGGAGAGTTTCAGCAAGTTCAGCACTATGCTTCCAACAGCGCATTTGACTTGATGGTTGCAAGTGCGAGAAAATACAACTCGTCGCGAGTGTGTGCTCGCGATCTTCCTTTTAAAAGTGGGCCTGTGGCGCAGCTGGGAGCGCGCTTCCATGGCATGGAAGAGGTCGTCGGTTCGATCCCGACCAGGTCCACCAAATCTTTTCAAAGACTTACCAGAGCTTTAACTGCTACTGCTTTCTCTTCCAACCAAGATTCGACCCAATAAGCCTAAACAGCGCCGACGCTAACGCCGGTCGGATTATTCTCGTCCTAAGGATGGCTAATACAGTATTGGGGGCTCTCGCAGAAGGAAGTGGTAGAGGCAATTGCGGGTCCCGAAGGATGTTGTCAGCAAGCTGGTCACGTCCCTGGTCGTGCCGAACTGCTACAGCCAAGAGCGGCAAAGTACGAACTCTCCGATAAAGACTTTGGGCGAAATCTGCTGTCGCGAGTGATCCCGATATCGCTCTTAGACTACAAGCCTGATATGGAATTTTCTGGTGGGGTGGCCCAGGCTAAAGTGTGGGATGCAGAACTACTGTTGAGGGTACCCCGTGCTAGCTTTGCTAGGGCGGGGTAGCCTTATATGTGCGTCGATACCGGGCCGTTCGCTTCGAGAAAGTCTAGTGAACGGCTAGTCTATGGGCGTGCCGTGGTACTGGACTGAGTCCGTGTACAGGACCACAGTCGCCTTTCCGCTCGGCGGCTTGAGCGCATGCATCAGCCAGTCTTTACCTTCCTGAGCATGGATCAGGCGAATGCCGCCCTCCCATTCGGTCCAGTGCCCACGTATGAGGCGACCGTCCCAGGCACTATTCCACTGATAGGTGTGATCGGGGCTGATGCGCACCGCGCTTTTGGTTACAGTGCCCGTCGCGGTAACCGTCGTGCGCGTGTTGGCCGCGTAGTTGTCGTACGAATAAACGACACCGGGAAC